>NZ_WJYH01000099.1:0-4857 GCF_009668065.1 Acinetobacter sp. RIT698 | reverse complement strand
GAATAAATATACTTGGGTGAAAATTCAAACTGATTTAAATAGCTTTGTAAATTACCCCTACCTAAAAATAAATTTATACTTCTAGGTAGGTTTTATCATAACATTAAACAATTACATTTAATGTCACATCAATATTGCCACGAGTCGCATTTGAATATGGACAAACGATATGTGCAGCATCTACTAATTTCTGTGCTTCTTCTTGCTCTAAACCTTCTAAATGAATATTTAAAGTCACTTGAATACCAAAACCAGTAGCGATTGGACCAATACCAACATCACCTTCGATAAAAACATCAGGGGTAATTTTTAAATGATCACGATTCGCAACAAACTTCATCGCACCAAGGAAGCAAGCAGAATAACCTGCTGCAAAAAGTTGTTCAGGATTGGTACCACCACCAGCACCACCCATTTCTTTAGGCACTGCTAATTTAACATCTAAAATTCCGTCTGATGATGTTGCACGACCATCACGACCGCCAGTTGCTTTTGCATGTGCTGTATAAACCACTTTTTCTAAAGACATCGGAAATCATCCATTTTTGATTGTGTTCAATTATATCGTATACGATATAAATATTTAAACAAGTAGCGTTTGTGTAAAATTTGATAACTTTATTTTGAAATGTTTTCGCGTAAATTTGAAAGAAGATCTTTCAATTGAGTAATGCTGTCTAAGTCACAGGCACTGGCTTGAGCAACTTGTAACGGAATATCCACGGCTTTTAATTTTAGCGCATGGCCCTGAGCAGTGAGGCTAATAATTACTTGACGTTCATCTTTCGTAGAACGTTCGCGGTTAACAATACCATTACTTTGTAATTTTTTGAGTAAGGGGGTAAGTGTAGATGATTCTAAAAAGAGTTTTTCACCGATTTCAGATACAGTTAGACCATCTTTTTCCCAAAGCACTAACATAACTAAATACTGTGGATAGGTCAGTCCTAGTGGTGTGAGTAATTTACGATAAAGTTGATTTAATGCTAAGTTTGTAGAGTAAACAAGAAAGCAGAGTTGATGATCAAGATTTAAGTTTGAATAGTCTTGTTGCATGCTTGTCTCGTGAAGATATTACGCCTCACAAGTATAACGTTGTTTTGTCTCGTTCAGGAAATAAAAGTCATTAATGGCAATACAGGCTTAGAATGACATCAATTTGCGATGTTGCATTAAAGGCATTGATTCACGAATTGAGCGCTGCTCATTCAAATCAAAAGGTACCGTCATCAATTGCGCACCTTCTGCATCTGTAATGGCTAAAATCTGCCCACGACTATTGGTTGAGCCAGCATGTCCCCAGGTTTGACGTTTTTCACCATGCCAACCTTGTTGTGCTGCACCTAAAACATGACATTGGCTGTCCATCGCACGTGCTTGAAGTAATAACTGCCAATGTATTTGACCTGTGGTATAGGTAAATGCAGCTGGTGCAGTCAAAATATTTGCACCTTGCGCTCTCAAGGTGAGTGCAAGTTCTGGAAAGCGTAAGTCGTAGCAAACCATCAAACCGATTTGTCCAAAAGGTGTTTTCGCGACAACAACATCACTGCCTGGTTCAAAAAACTGAGATTCTTGATACCCACCAACAGCATCACCCACTTGTACATCAAATAAGTGAATTTTGTCATAACGAGCTTCAGTACCTTCTGGACTGATACATAGGCTGACAGTACGAACTCGACCGTCAGCAATAATTGAACCATCTGGACGGAAAGGGCAAGGTAAAGTCCCTGCAACAATCCATATTTGATAATGGTGTGCTAAGTTTTCTAAACGCTTTTGAATTTCTTCAAAACGTGCAGCAGTTTCCCGTTGTTTACCTGCGGCAAAGCAGACAAAATTTTCAGGAAACACAATCAAAGAAGCTCCATCAGCTTTACTTTGTTGTATCAACGACTCAATCACACTGAAGTTTGCTTCAATGTCATTTTGAGAGTTCATTTGAACAACGGAAAGTAAAGTCATGGGCTATCCCTGATAAAGCAATTTTGAAATTATTAAGCGTTTTGCTGGTTTGAAGATACACATTCCATTGTATCTTGCTGCTTTTCAAGTTGTTTAACTAATGGCTCGAACATATTTTGGTTGTTTTCATTGAGCTTCATTAATGTTTTGTGTGCATCGAGAACGGTACACAGCATTGTGCTGTGATTAACGTTATCGTCAATCAAAGCATTGGTGCACACTTGAGGGTCACCACAGTAATTTAAAATGACAAAAACCTGCCCTAAGCCCATGCTATTGGCTAGAGTGGTAATATCTGGATTTGTGGACAGCATCACCGCTTGGATGTGGTGTACTTGTTTCAACTTTAAGCCAAGCTTGGCAAGTATTCCAAGAACTGTACTATCAATAAATGTGGTTTGGGTTAAATCAACAATTGCGCCAATGACGTTTTTCTGTTGTTCAATCCTTGCCAAAAGTTTGTCTAAACTAATACAAGATTGGGCTCGCACTTCACCAATAAGTTTGAAAATATGCGTTCCATTCAAGCTTGCATATTCAACATGACCTGTTGACATATAAATGCCATTTGCAGAGAAGGATAGGAAAATTATCACATAGCGCAAGTCTATACTCAAGCGTTTGCGTATAGGTTATTAGTCTAATTTATTATATGTATTTGATTATGTTGTTAATTCATTCTGCGGAGACTGAGGATTGCAATGTCATCTGCTACATGTTCTGGTGCGCGGAATGATTGATTTTGCAAATGATAGACCAATTGTGAGAACTGTTCATTCAAACCACCTGAGAATGGTTCAAGGGCACCATCAGAACAAATAATGAACCGCGCATGCTTGGTTAAGGTACATTGGAATTCTTCAACCTCTAAATCTTCTGTGAGTCCTAAAGGAAAACTGCTGGTATTTAAGACACGAGGGGCTTGGTTGGGCTCAAAAATGATGGGGGGAGGGTAATGCCCCGCACTTGACCATTTTAAAGCATGTGTTTCTAGATTTAGAATTCCAGCTAACATCGTGATATGTTTTTCAATATTTTCTTGAACCAGCATACCATTGAGTTTTTTAATCAATTCTCTTGGTGTTTTCGAACGGCCGTGAAAGGCGGCCATCCAAGACGTCAGTAACGAGCTGGTTACACCATGTCCCGACACATCAGCCAAATAGAACATGATCTCTTTATCACTGATTTTCCAGTAGTCATACCAGTCACCAGACAAATACGCAGAAGGCTGGAAAAGCGTTTCAACTTTATAATTTTGTAGTTCAATTGGATTTGGAAGAAGTTTCTTTTGTAGTTCTGCGGCAGATGGTAAATCACGGCTATCTTGATTACGTTTATATTGCGCATCAATTTTTAATAAAGAATCTTCAAGATTGGCTGGAAGCTTGGTCCAGATCCAACCAGCAAGAGCGCCAAGTTCCCATGCTTGAGAAAGTTCGCTTCCTTCATTTTCTTGTGCAATGACAATGGTAGGCAAAGCCCATTGGTATTGTAAAAAATCGTGGACGTCTGCAATTGCAATAATTGTTGGATCATAACGATGAATGTCTTCAATGGTAATCATCTGCAAGCTAGGAAGCGTATCTAATACTTGTTCTAAGCTTGAAATTTGGCGACTGGGTTGAATGAAATACATAGAAGAAATGAATGATCCTTAATCGGTATAAAAGCATTATCCAGTAGATTTACTATAGATGACACCACAATGCTAGTAAAACCATATGAATTACTAGCAAATAAGTTTAACAAAATATTGTGGTTATTTGTCTGCGTTTGTATCAGCAGGACTATTGCTATCATCCTCGTCATCATCTACAAACGCGACAGCTTCCTGTCCACGGCCTTTTTTCTCAGCGATTTGGAATGCTAAACGTTGTAAATAGATATCGCGAATTGCTGAGTAACGATCACCTTGCAATACACTTTCAACATCTAGAAGTTTAGAACGAGTATTAATCCCACCTAAAGTACGATTACCCCAGATTAAACCTGTTTGATGGTTATTATCCATTGGGTAAGTAAGTGGATTGGCATAACCTTCAGCAACATAATCAGCTGAGTGACGAAGGGTGCTTGGTCCTAAAATAGGTAGCATCACATAAGGACCACTTGGAATACCGTAGTAACCTAATGTTGTACCCAAGCTTTCTTCTTCAGTTGCTAAACCTAAGCGAGTTGCAGGGTCGGCTAAACCTAGAGAGGTGACTGTGTTAATAGTAAAACGACCTAAGGACTTTGCTGCACGGCTAAAGCGTCCTTGAGCAAGTTGGTTGACCGCATTCCATGGTTCACTTAAGTTTTTACGAAATAAACTATATGAGGAACGTACATCACCTGGCACTTTCTCTTTGTACTGAACTGCGATAGGTCGAGCCACATTACGGTCGATCATGTCATTAAACGCATAAATTTCACGGTTCAATGGTTGAAGTGGATCTTTTACAGCATCTGGTTGAGCTGCATTGGCATTCACTTTTAAGTCATTTTTTGTGATGTTTTTAAGCTCTTTAAGCGCTTCGATTCTTGGATGTTTTGACGTTGCTTCGTTTTCTAGTGTCGAAGAATTCTCTTGAGACGACTTATCATCTGAAACAGAGTCTGTAGAAACCGCATTGTCAGAATTCTCTTGAGTAGATAATTCGTCTTGAGCAAATACATGGCTAGTCAGACCAATGCTAAGTAAACAAGCCCAGAGTACATGATAAGGACGCATAGAATTCCTTGAAATATTCTTAAAGTAAAAGTAGTCAATAACGATATAGCTACATTAAAGACTTCATAATCGTATTCTAACAGCAGTTATTACATATGTATTAAAGCAAATTTGATTAAAAAGTGTGAATAAATATGATAAACGAACAATATTTGTTCAAACAATTAAAATAA
>NZ_WJYH01000098.1:0-5378 GCF_009668065.1 Acinetobacter sp. RIT698 | reverse complement strand
CAAGCTTGGTGATTATGCGACAACGGGTGCATTAAGTACTGTTGAATCGAAAGTAGCTGATGTTGACAATAAATTGATAGCAACCACCACTAAAGTTGATGGTGTTTATGCGCAGATTAACCCGACATTGATTGGGTCTGAAAACGACTTAATTGGTAATGAGGGTGGGTTTGCAGGCGTATGGTCTGAGCAATCTGCACGGATTGAAGGAGATGTGGCTCAATCGCTTCGTACTGATCAAGTGCTTGCTCAGATGAATGAAAATCAAGCTTCTGTGACAACTCAACTCAATACATTGGTGAATGCTGATAAGTCTTTAAGTGAGAGTATTAATACTGTACGTGCTGATTTCGACAGTAATAAAACTGCCGTTCAAAGTCAGATAAAGACTATATCTGATGCTCAATCTGCACAGTCTTCACGTATTGATACGGTTCAAGCTTCAACCGTTAAAGCTCAATCAACAGCAGATCAGGCAATTATAGATGCAGCAACTAAAGCAACAGCAGCCGAGGTTGCAGCAAAAACTTATGCTGATGCAAAAGCTAAAGCAGAAGCAGATGCAGCAAAGGCATCGGCCTCAACTGATGCAACAGTTAAAGCAAATGCAGCCGAATCTGCGGCCAAAGCTGCTGCAGCGTTGGATGCTAAAAATAAAGCTGATGCAGCTCAACAAGCAGCAGAGGCCAAGGCGGCAACAGCACAAGCAACTGCCAATGATGCTTTATCTAAAGCAAATACAGCAAATACAAATCTTGCAACAGTACAAACGAAAGTTGAAGCGGTTACAACAGCTCAAACTGCTACCGCAAAACAAGTCGGTACGATTCAAACCACTGTAGATGGCAACACTGCGAGTATTCAAACTCAACAAACATCAATCGATGGCATTTATGCACAAGAGTTCATTAAAACAGATGTAAATGGTCATGTTGCAGGCCGTGGTTCAATAAATGACGGTAAAGTTGCAACAATGATCTTTAACTATGATGCTGTGTATTTTGGTGCACCATCTGGCGTGGAAGGGATACCAGAAAAACCGCTAATGGTCTTGCAAAATACGCCTATCACATTACCGAATGGTACCGTGGTACCGAGAGGAATGTATGTTGAGATGGCAAATTTTGGCTATGTGCATGCGAGTCGTATTTATGCCGATAGTTTAAGTGCTTTAACCGTAAAAATCGGAACATTAGGAACTCTCACTAACGGACTTTTAATATCTGATGATTTCATTAAGGTATTTGATCCTGAAAATGGGGGAGTGTTGCGCTGTCAATTAGGCAACTTAAAAAAATAGGAGATGTAATGACTTACGGATTAAAATGCTGGAATGCAGCAGGACAACCGATTCAAGAGGTGACTGATCGATTAACCAGAGTTATTGGAACGGTAACTCCAGCGGCAACAGCGCAAGGTAGTACAGGCACAATTAATATTTCTCTACCCGGGAATATATTTGCTTATTTGTGCCTAACAAAACCTGCCGCAGAGGATACCAATGTGCCTAATTACGCTTTTAACCGAATACTTGCTATTGATAATGCTGCACGTACCATTAGATATGAAAATATCAATAGCCCTATTGTTTATGGGGTATATTAATGGCTTATGGTTTAACTATTTATAACCCTGATACAGGTAACATTGTTATTGATAACAACTATATGAATCAGGGTGTAATTGCTTCAGGCACTATTGCGAGTTTAGGTGGTTATACAGTTCCTCCTTATGGAGGGAGATTGTATAAACTTACTTATCCTAGCTTTATTTTAAATCCTAGTGTGGCTATTCAGTTGGATAAGACTGTGCGAGTCTCCAAAACCAATCTGAGTAATTCATCTTCTGGAATGACTTGTTATATATGGGTTAGTGGTGATCCTGGTAATCTTAAATATTATCTGTATGGCTCCAATGTGGTCGCAACATCTTCGTATGGTTTGCGAGTGTACGATGCCAATGGTCGAATGACCTATGATTCAGGTATGCCGTATTTAAAAATATTAGGTGTGGCTGCCAACAATTTAACCACGTGGACGGTTAATGGTGTTCCTGTTACAGGTGCAGGTACCAATTCTTCAACTTCTGAACAGTTTGATGGTGCAAAAAAGTTAGCCATTATGATAACAGGCGATGCTAGTGATAACGTGTATGCCTCAATTCCTCCTGGTCCTACTGGAACACCTCAGACCATTCATAATATTAACATAGCGGCTTTTTACATTACTTCTGATAACAGGGTGCATCAGCAGCGCTACCAATTTAGTGAAACCTTAAATGATACGATGATTGACTCAACCACACGACAAGGATACGCACCATCATTCGTACTTGATGTCACAAATTACTAAACATCAAAAATCTAAGGCACCTAACAGGGTGCTTTTTTATTGCCAAAAATAGGGGGTTACATGCAAGAGCATGAAAAAGTGGCACTTCAATTAATTCTAATGGGAGTAGTAATTGCTATGGCAAAAGTACTCGTAAGCACTGAAAAACTAACATGGAGAGTTGTTCTTGGTCGAGCGATTTTGAATGGATTCACAACACTTGGTGCAGGTGGTGCACTCATCTGGATATCTGACTTAAACATGCTTGCCATTCTAGGCTTAGGCGCATTTTTAGGAACTTTAGGTAGTCAATTTGTTGAGTCACAAGCTGAAAAATTTGTGAAAGATAAGGTGAAATCAAATGAAGACAAGTAATCCGGGAGTAGACTTAATCAAAGGTTTCGAAGGTAAACGTTTGAAAGCCTATGACGATGGTGTAGGCGTTTGGACCATTGGATTTGGCACAATCAAATACCCGAATGGTGTGCGTGTTAAAAAAGGTGATGTATGCACAGAATCTCAGGCAGAACAATATCTTCGCAATGACTTGGTTGTATTTGAAAATGCTATCAATCGTATGGTGAAAGTACCGCTTAATCAAAACCAATTCGATGCTTTGGCCTCATTCACTTACAACCTTGGTGAGGGCAATCTTAGTAAATCAACTTTGCTAAAAAAGCTTAATGCCAAAGACTATAAAGGTGCTGCAGCTGAATTTCCTAAATGGAACAAGGCTGGTGGTCGTGTATTGGCTGGACTTGTGAAACGTCGTAAGGCTGAAATGGAGTTATTTTTAAAATGACACTATTCCTACTCATCTCAAAATGGCGAGAAATCTTAATTGGACTTCTCGCTTTTTTGTAGATTGTTTGTCTTGCCTTACTGAACCACAAAGTAGGGCAGATCCAGAAATACAAGCAGACTGAAATTATTATTCAAACTGAGAATGCGAAAGCCAGAGCTGTCTTGCTGTTTTTGAGACATTTCCTTTGTTTTCTTCAATGACTTTTATCTTTTAAGCTTTAAATTCTGCTGTGTTTTCATCAGCACTCATCAAACTCAAAATATTCATTCCCAATATTTCTGTCCCTCATTAATTGCAAAATTCACTATAAAATTACGAAAATTTCTTTCTACTTTTTTCCACTCTTCTCTGCTATCCATTCGGTTTGCTACTATTATAGAGCCATAATCCTCTTTAGTTTCATCTAACCTTAATAGCAATAAATCATTATCTCCCAAAAACTCACCAATAATATAATCCCCAAAGATGAAATCATCTCTATAATCATGCATAAATTCTTGTGTTTTTACTTCTATGAAATATAAATCTAATAATATTAACCCCCACTGTCCATATATAACATCTTCAAACAAATATGCACCATTAGAAATTCTATAGAATTCTATAAAATCTTCAGAAAAGGGTATATCATTAAATTCATTTATTCCATGTAAGAACCTACATCTAAATAACATATCTATGGAAATATTATTTATTGCTTTAGGTTTCGTCCAACTATTTTTTAATAAATCTACATTGACTTCAAAACTATAATTCATACTAGTACCTATTCCCAAACTGAGAATATACCCTTTAATGCATTTTCTTTGAAAAGGCACTAAATTATTAAAATTATTAGTACCTCCAAATATTAGAGGCTTAATATGATGAATATCATTTTCACTCCAACCACCTACTGGTGACTTTTAACCACCGTCAAACCACTATTTAATATATCCACCACCTTTTAGATTCACTAAAAATAACATAAAAGAGCTTATGTAAAAACTTTGATAAGTTCTCATGTAAAATGCTACAGTGTCCTAAACTACTAAAGCTTGAGTAAGGGCAAGGGTAAAAAAACCATCATTGAGTACACCACTGCCAACAGTGACATACTCGAAAACTGCATCACAGAATATCGAACAGTGGCAGAAAAAGCTGATGGACACGCAGCTGATGCAGAAAAATTGATTGAAGCATGGCCCTCTGAGTGAGGGCTCATTTACTTAAAGACTATTATGTTAAATAGTCTTTAATTTAAGCGCGCCACCTCCATCCTCAGGGGACAGCACACCCTTCAAAAACGATCTTGCAGTCGTGACCACAGTCCTCAAGTGCCTGCTGCCGAGCGACCCGCTGGCTCTTCGTCGAAATATAATACCTACGATTGTTTGCGCCGGCCGCAACAGCAGCGCAGGCATTGACGAACGTCTTCACCACTTGGCAATTTTGCGAACCGCGTGCGGTGCAGTCGGTCACCGCCAGTTGGCCTGCTTCTTCTTCTGTTCTGCCCGAGAAAGTCCAGCCCAGTCTCCTATCGTCTCCTCTCGCCCAAGCTCCCCACTGGTTGACTGAAGATCGTGCTGTATCACCCACTCCATGCGCCGGCAGATAAACACTGTTGTACTGTGGCGTGCCGGGCTGTTGCGCCAATGCAGGCACTGGTAACAACAGGGTAATGACGACCAAGGTTCGATATAACGCAATCATGTATTACCTCCGTGATTATTGCTCTGTAACTACGGTTTATCCGAAGTTAGTGTTTATATCAATAAATTTTTAGAATCCATTTCTTAATTTTTCTAAAATAACATAATACAGCTTATGTAAAAACTTAGATAAGTTCTCATATCAAAATGCCACCTTGCCCTAAACTCTTAATACTCGAATCAGGGCAGGGTAAAGAAATCACACTATGGATCATTGATACAGTTGCTAAATACAATGAGTGTAGCGCTTTGAATGATGCGAAGAGTAAGGCCCTCAATTGAGGGCTTCTATTTAATAAGGATTAATTAAGAGAAGTAGCATTAAGTAAATTAATTTAATAAAGTAGGTTTAGGAAGCGGAGTCTTTGGAATTAATTTTGAAGGTGAAGCTAACCCAAGCCCACAAGCCTTATTACCAGAATGTCCCCATTTTGTTACTTTCCCCCTTTCAATTAAAAATTTTGCTTCAAAATAACTATCTTTTCTAGAATTATATACATCATAAGATATAATTTTGAACCATTTGAAAGGGTATAGTTACCATTTGGTACG
>NZ_WJYH01000097.1:0-5661 GCF_009668065.1 Acinetobacter sp. RIT698 | reverse complement strand
TTTTGAGAATAACCAAGTTTAATTTTAATGCTGTATTTTTACAAAATTATAAATTTTGTTCAAAATTTAGGTCGATTTGATCGGATGCGGTCCGCATATTTCAAACACAAATTATAGGTTATATGATAGATATTTTTATACTTTTAAATAAACACTCAGCGAGTATGTATCAATTCTACTTCATGTTGATTAAAGATTTTTCATTAATCAAAAAATGATCATGTGGAGTGAGTCATATTGGTATTGAAAGTTCCTTCTCCCACTGGGAGAAGGCTAGGGTGAGGGCGCTTTTATGTTGATTTATGGTTTTAAAAAGGACTTATGAAAGAAGTCTATTTAAAAGCGCATTCAATAAATCAGTGCACTATTAATGTTGATAAATTTTAATAAATCGCCTGATAAATTTTTAATGCATCTGCGTGGAGTAGAGGCCTCGGATTATTTTGTAAAAGACGTGTTTGTAGCATGGCATCGGATGCCAATCTATCGAGTTGCTGCTCTTGTACATTTAAATCGCGTAATTTCAAAGTCAAACCACTGTGATCCAAGTGTCTTTGCATATGATCAATAAATAAGTCACATAAGCCTTCTGTACTGCCTTTACTATAAGGATCAAGCCATTGCATTAACTCTGCATAAAGTGCTTTTGCATTAGGCGCATTGAATTTTAACACTTCCAATAAAACCAAAGCGTTAGTATGCCCATGTGATAAATGAAAATGACCACCTAAGGGGTATGCTAAAGCGTGTACAGCACCTACAGGAGCGTTGGCAAAAGCCTGCCCCGCAAGCATAGAGCCAACCAGCATATTTTGACGAGCTGCTAAATTTGTACCATCCGCCAAGACCAATTTTAAATTTTTATTTAAAAGTTTAAGGGCTTGTTTAGCAAGCATGTCTGCATAAAAATTCTTTTTAATTTTGGAGGTATAGGCTTCAATGGCATGCACCATCGCATCTATACCTGTTGCTGCTGTGATATGTGCAGGTAGGTCTGAGGTAAATGTTGCATCTAGAATTGCCACATCGGCATATAAAATGGGGGAAACGATACCTGTTTTGGTGGTTTCACCTGTAGTGACAATTGAAATGGGGGTGACTTCAGAGCCTGTGCCCGCCGTGGTTGGAATAAGAATTAAAGGAAGGCGAGGGCCTTTGACATTATTGACCCCATAGATTTCCTGAATACTTTGTGATTGCTTTGGATTTGCCAATATCGCAATGAGTTTGGCAACATCCATGGAACTACCACCACCAAAGCCAATAACCACATCTACTTGATTGTCTTTGGCGAATTGAACTGCCGATAAAACAATCTGCTCTGCTGGATCTGCCTGTACATCAGCATAGATTTCATAGTCTAAATTACATTGCGCTAAAATTTTTAATAGTGGCAAATGCAGTGCATGTTGAATCATGCCTGCATCTGTCACGATTAATGCTTTGTGGTATTGATTGCCTAATACTGTGCTGAGCTCTTGGATTGATCCTAAACCTGAAATAATATTGGCTACAGTTTGGAATTGAAAATGACTCATATGTATTATCCTTAATCTATCATCACAAATTAAACATTATTGTTTTAAGGTTCTATAGGATTCGCCTGCTAAATAACTTAACATAAGACTTTATAAAAGAAATGATCATTTGAGGTTGTTATGTCATCCAAAATGCCATACAAAGTTTTATGTGTGTGCTTAGGAAATATTTGTCGCTCACCCACAGCAGAGGTGGTTTTACGACACTATTGTGATGAAAAACGATTAAATGTAGTTGTGGATTCAGCTGGAACGAGCAATTATCATCCAAATAAATCACCTGATAGTCGCAGTCAAAAACATGCAATAAAAAGAGGCTATGATCTTTCTGGGTTACGTGCTAGACAATTAAAAATACAAGACTTTTTAGAGTTTGATTTGATTCTTGCCATGGATCATCAGAATTTTGCGGATATACAGCATTTGTATAACCAAACCAGTAGCCAATTTGGTCTTGTTCAAATCAAAGCTAAAATTGCTTTAATGAGTGAGCATGATCACGTTTATCCACAACAGGCGCTTCCAGATCCTTATTATGGTGAAGCTGATGGATTTGAACGTGTACTTGATCAGTGTGAATCGAGTAGTTTGGCTTGGGTACATGTGTTTCAACAACAGTTTTAGTGCAAGTGATTGAAATATTTTTAGGAAATAAATTTAAGTTATGAATATTGAATCACAGGTTCAGCTCAAACCCTTTAATACATTGAGTTTGAACTCGATTGCATCACATTATGTCAAAATACAATCTATCGTAGATCTTCAACAAGCGTTGCAGTTTTCTAAAGCACACGATTTAAACGTTTTACTGCTTTCAGGGGGCAGCAATATGATGCTGCCTGAGCATATTCATGCGCTTGTAGTTGCTATAGATATACAAGGTATTGAATTTTTAAGTGAAGATGCCGAAAGTAAAACAATCAAAGTGGGTGCAGGGCAAGTTTGGCATGACTTTGTATTGTGGACGACAACGCAACAACTTTATGGTTTACAAAACTTGGCTTTGATTCCGGGCTTAGTCGGCGCATCGCCTGTGCAAAATATTGGCGCGTATGGTGTTGAAGTTGGTGAATTTATTCAATCTGTAGAAGTCTACGATCGTCAATCAGCACAGACACTTTCAATTCAAGCACAAGATTGCCATTTTTCTTATCGACACAGTATTTTTAAAGATGATCCAGATCGTTATGTGATTACCCATGTGATTTTTAAATTACTTAAACATGCTGATTTAAAAGTAAATTATGGGGATTTAAAAGATGCAATGATGGATGATATGAGTGCTGAAAACTTACAAAAGCAAGTGATTCATATTCGTCAAAGTAAACTCCCAGACCCAAATGAATATCCAAACGTGGGGAGTTTCTTTAAAAATCCGATTATTAAGCAACAAGAGTTTTCACAATTAATTGCAAAATTCCCTAATATTCCACATTATCCTCAAGCAGGGAATCACGTTAAAATTGCAGCGGGTTGGTTGATTGATCAATCAGGTTGGAAAGGTAAACAGCTTAATCAGGTGGGAATGTTTCATAAACAAGCTTTGGTTTTGGTGAATTATGCCGATGCAACATTGACAGATGTACGCGCAACGTATCAGGCAGTACAAAAAGATGTTTTTGAGAAGTTTGGTGTGCACTTAGAACCTGAACCTGTGCTTTATAATGAACTAGGCTTAATCGAAAACCATTAAATTGAGTAAATATATGGTCAAACCGCATTGGATGGTCAGATTTCTACGAATAATTGCCATATTATTTGTATTATTCGGCTGTTTGGTCGTTTTTTGGTACACGCCATTTTATTCGACAATGATGGTTAAAATCCTGAATAGCATTGTTCCAGTTGAAGTCAATCAGGTGGCAGCAAAGAGCCAGCAAAACGCTGCTCTTTCGGAGGCTGAAAACTTAGAACCTGGTTCTGATTTATGGATTGCTCGACAAGCCTATCTTAAGCTGATGGATGAAGCCATTAAGAGTAAAAATGCTCAGGATTTAATGCTACTCCAGTTACGATATAAAGCCTTGCAAGAAAAAATTGCTGAAGATCAAAAAAATGATGATGAAGAACAAAACAAACCAGTAATTCCATTGGTGTCTGAACATGCTGCATCAGAGGTTGTTGAGAATCAATCGAACGATGTTGTTAAAAACTTATTGGATTTAAATAGTGAAGACAATAAGGCTTTAATGGATGAATATTTAACATTCTTAAAAAAACATAAAATTGATGAAAAATTACTTCAAGAAAATTCACACACATTGGCAAATGAATTGTCCAGTTCACAAGTACAAGAAGATCTTGAAAGTTTGCCTACCAAAACCAGTGAACAACCGAAGCCAATCAGTCAACCTTATGCAATTGTAGTCTTGGGCGGTGGTTTAACTTTAGATAAAAATCAAAAAGACATTATTGTGAATGACTATACCAAACTAAGACTTGAAACAACCTTAGCCTTAGAAGAGAAGGTTAATCTTCCTATTGTGCTGAGTGGTGTAGAAGCACCCTATATGCAAAAATGGTTATCTGAGCGCGGTGTTCAAGCAAAACTATTAGAAAATAGAAGCATGAACACCTGTGAAAATACACGCTTTAGCTCATTACTTTTACAGAAGAAAGGTGGTGCACCTACAGTCTTATTAATTACCGATCGTTACCATATGCCAAGAACACGTCGTTTATTTGCATTAAATGGTATCGAAACAATTCCTGTCAATGCACCAATGCCAACTCAATTAACAGCATGGCAGCCGAGCAAACAAAATTATGATCATAGTCGTAGAGCCAATTATGAAACTTTAGCAACAATCAGAGATATGTTGTTTGGTTCGAGTGGCTGTAGAGAGGTGCCTTAATGGCAGATATTCCATTTTTAAATCCAACAATTCTAAAGCAACTTGACTTACCTATTCCAAGTCGAGATACAACACCACAACTATTAGAAGCTTTAAACTTAAATCGTGAATATATTCCAAATAAAGAAATAAAATCTTACCAACGTCTTTATGGTTTTGATCAACTGGACTGTGTGCAATGGCAAGGTTTTATTGATATGCCGTTGTTTAAACTCCATGTGCAAGTATTTAAACCCAATATAGATAAAATAAAAGGCACTGTGTGTTTGTTGCATGGCTATTTAGAACATAGTGGTATTTACCAACCGATTGTAAAAGAAATTCTTGAACAAGGGTTTAGTGTGATTACTTATGATTTGCCTGGGCATGGACTGAGTAATGGTTCTCCTGCAAATATTCAAAATTTTGACCATTACCAACAAGTGTTACATGCGGTCTATCAATATGTAAAAAATGCAGAGCAGCTTCCTAAGCCGTGGTTGGGAGTGGGGCAAAGTACAGGTGGTGCAATTTGGATGCATCACTTACTTGAGTATGCGCAAAAACGTGAAAATCCAATTGTGGATCGGGTGTTACTGCTTTCACCATTGGTACGACCTGCAAAAACAGCGTGGTGGCATAATTCTATTGGTTTAGGAATTATTCGCAGAATTAAAAGAGAAGTTCCTCGTCACTTTAAAAGAAATAATCACAATCCTGAGTTTTTAAGATTTGTACGCCTTAAAGACCCGTTACAACCTCGAATGATGGGAATGGATTGGATTTTGGCAATGTCAAAGTGGATGCTGGAAATGGAAGCCTATCCAAAGTGCCGCATTCCGGTTTGGTTGGCACAAGGTGCACAAGACCAAACTGTAGACTGGAAATATAATATTGATTTTGTACGTCGACAATTTAGATTACAGACCTTATTGATTCTTGAAGAAGGCTCGCATCAATTGATTAATGAGCGTGCTGATATACGTGCAGCTTTAACTGGATTAATTCCTGCGTTTTTACATGCACAATCTTCTGGTGACTATTTTGAATAATAGATGTAGCTTACTTTTAAGCTGAATTTCTCAAAAATGCCTAAAAAATAGGTGAATTATGCGGTTTTTTGAATATTTAGATTAAAAAATAATCACACGATGCATTTTGTTGAAAATAGGGCTTGCGCTGGTTTAAAATCTGTATAGAATACGCAGCATCCCGACGCGATACAGCAAACGAACTTAGCTTAGAGGGTTAAGTTGTTAAATGTTTATTGCGTCTTATTTATCACTGAT
>NZ_WJYH01000096.1:0-5822 GCF_009668065.1 Acinetobacter sp. RIT698 | reverse complement strand
TAAAAAATAGTTTATTGCTAGGAATACTATTTTTAATACTGTTTCTGGTCTTTCCTGTCGGTGGCGCAATCGATATGTATTTTATCCAACCGTGGATAGATAGTACTGGTCATTTCCCACTCAAAGACAATTGGTTTCTCATTGAAATTAATCACAAGCTGCTTAAACATATCGTCATTGCCTTTTATATTGCGGTATTCATTTCATGGATTGCTTCTTTTAAAGTTGCGAAATTAAAAGCGTATCAATGGCAATTGAGCTATTTATTTATTGTTAGTGTTTTATCCACTGCACTGATTGGCATTTTAAAATCCCACTCAGCCCATGCCTGCCCTTGGTCTATGACTGAGCAAACTGCTCTAGGCTATGTTTGGGATTTTTCTGCAAGCAATGGACGTTGCTTTCCTGGTGGCCATGCCAGCACAGGTTTTTCACTGCTTACAGGTTTTTTTGTATTTAGACGATCAAATTCTAAAGTTGCTTATTTTTTCTTAGTCTTAGGCCTAGCACTTGGTTTGATTACAGGTTGGGGGCAAATCATGCGTGGTGCACATTTTCTTAGCCATAACCTTTGGACAGGCTGGATTATTTTTACATTTAATGTAATTGTGTATCGTATCTTTTATAAAAAATTTAGCAGATAACGATCCTAAACTCTAAACGATATATTGCACAAAATTATTTTATTATAAATGCATCTCTAAAAATACATCAGATATTTAAAAACGAATTACTCATTATTCTCACTTATTTGATCGCTTATCTCTTTTCATTCCAATCTAAAAGCTAAATGAAGTGATGCATAGCTATATTTATCACTCAAAGAATTACATTTTTGTCATAATTTAAATATTAAATTATTAAATCAATCTTAATTTTTACAAATTATTATATTTTGTTTATACTTGAGCTAATTTAGTAATCTTATACGTGCAAAATATGAGTAATTTTTCTAAATTTCTCCGCAATTCACTTAAAATTCAAGACCAAAATATTCAGTCTTATCAATTAGATGATGGAAAAGTGTGGCTTAAAAAAGCCTCTGAACGCCATTCTGCTTGGATTTATGTCCCATTAAAATGGGTTGCACGTATACTCAATATTGAAGCGCTAACGCCTATTCCAAATTATGGTGGAAGTAAATCGATTTATTGTGAAGTTCATCGTCTGACAGAATTAAACTCATTAGGTATTCCAACGCCACAAATTTTAGCCAATTGTTCACAAGGACTATTGATTGAAGATGCTGCTGATCATGGTGAAGATGTTATGCAACTCGATCAAGCATTGGCACAAATGGAAGGAAATACGGCAAAAAAACTAGAGTTTTATCGTGAAGCAATCTTTGCAATTCAAGCTGTCCATCACAAAGACAGTTATTTGAGTGAAGCCTTTGCACGAAATATTTTAGTCAATAAGGACAAAGCATTTACTTTTATTGACTTTGAAACTGATCCTGGGGAAGTACTGGACTTAGAAACCTGTCAAATTAGAGATTGGTTATGTTTTATTTTCTCAACATCATTCCGTTTTAATGATGATGAGCTTGCCCAAGCTTGCGATATTTTTATCGGAGAAATTTACCCAAGTAAATCAAAATACAACGAAATTTGCCGTATCGGAAATAAACTCAACTGGGTCGCAAACTTTAATTTGGGTAAACTTGGCAGTGATGGTCGTAGGATGCAAAAATGTTTAGAATTTTTCCAATATATGAAGAAAAATGAACCACTTCCATTAATGTAGAAATGGGATCATTTATTTTCCAATCATTTTACTTCTCAGTTTTGATATCACACAGAATCGGGATTTTGACCAAGACACTGAGTCCGCCCAACTCCTCACTACGGGATAAAGACAGTTCACCACCTAAATGTTGAATGGCTTTATCCACGATTGACAATCCCAAACCACTGCCCACTTCCAAGTGATGATGTACACGATAAAAACGTTTTAAGACTTTATCGTACATCTCTGGATCAATCCCTAAACCACTATCCTCAATCAAAACATACGCAGAATCATGAATATCTTCAAATACCGAGATATTAATCATGCCTGAGACAGGGGTATATTTTATTGCGTTATCAATCAAATTAAAAATGATTGAATGAAGACTATGTTCTACACTTTTTAAAATCACTGTTTCATTACGAACAAAGCCAAGATCGATATCTTTTTCCATTGCGAGATTCATCAACTGTTCTACACAATTGAGTGCCACATCATTTAGCTTAAATTGAGTCACTTGAACTTCATGACTCAATGAGGAATCTTGCTTTGCCAAAGCAAGCAGTTGCGTGACCAAATGCTGCATCCGAGCCAAACCTTTGCTTAAATTTTTTAGATTTTCCTCTTCAGGAAACTGGCTCATCAAAATTTTCGTTTGTAGATTCAATGCGGTGATGGGTGTACGTAACTCATGTGCAGCGTCTGCCACAAATTGGCGCTGTTCTTGTTGAGCAACAGAAATTCGCTCAAACAAATGATTCATTTCATGGATCGTCGGCAGTAATTCTTCTGGATAGTGAGCATTTTGAATTGCCACCAATGAATTTGAATCACGTTTTGCCAGTTCGGATTTAAAGTCTTCAAGCGGTTTCAAACTGCGACGAATAATATAAACCAAGCCCAACAAAGCAAATGGAATGATCAGTAAATATGGAAGAAACATACTGCCTGCAAGCTCTAAAGCCAAATGCTCTCTGACTTTTTCTTGCTGGCTGATTTGAATCTGATAATTAGCTGTGGGTAAGATATAAGTAATCCAAGTGCCATGCGTTGTATCTTGGCTATAAAAACCAGCCTTTTGTTTAGGTTCAACAATGACATGATGTGGCGTATTTTGCGTTTGACTAGGATCAGCATATGCCCAAACATCTATAAATAAATCTTCTTCATGATAGCGTTTGTGTATATCAAAATGACTTTGAATGGGCCTTGGATTTAACTCCACACGCTCTGCAAGATAGACCATCTGAGCATCTAAAATTTCGTTGATCTCTTCTAAAGAAATTTTATAAGCGGAAAAAACCAACACGCAACCAAGTAAAATACTAAAAATAGAGGTATAACGAATTAAACGCTTTCTTAAGGAAAATGCTGTTTCCATATCATTCCGCTTTTTGTGGTTGCCCCAAACGATAACCTAACCCACGAATTGTACGAATAATATCTTTACCCAATTTCGATCGGATATGATGCACATAGACTTCAATTGTATTACTGTTGATTTCACTATCAAAAGCATACAATTTATCTTCTAAATTAGATTTAGAAAATATTTTATTGGGATGGGTCATTAACGGAATAAGAATCGCCCATTCACGATTTGAAAGCTCCACCGTTTCACCTTTTAGTGTTGCAATATGCTGTTCAACATCTAAAACAATTTCACCATTTTTTAGCAGATTTGAAGCACTTCCAGTTACGTCTTTCGCTGTATCACCTGTACGACGTAATAACGCATGGATACGAGCCACCAATTCATCGAACTCATAAGGCTTAATCAAATAATCATCTGCACCTTGATTTAAGCCTTCAACACGATTCTGTAATTGATCACGTGCTGAAATAATCAGTACAGGTAAACTAGAACGTTGACGGATTTGCTTTAAGACCTGCATCCCATCCATCATGGGCAAGCCTAAATCAAGTAAGACCAAATCAAATTGTTTCTCAGAAATAAGCTTGAGGCCATCTAAACCATTATTCACCCATTCCACATCAAAGCCTTGATATTTCAATAATGTTTTAGATGATTCTGCAATCATAAAATCATCTTCTATCATCAAAATTTTGGTCATGGTTTATATCCTTTCAATCAGCTTTGTACAGCACACTGGTGCAACATATTATTTTTTTGATCTATGACTTGAGTTTGGACATTTAACAAACTCAAAAGACTTGGAAATAAATTATCTTGACTCAATGTTGCCTGTTTTTGTTGATTTAAACAATTGATTTGTTTTGCTGCTACAGATTTCCATGCATCTGAAAACCACATCACCATAGGTACATGGGTTTGTTGAGTAGGTGCAATCGCATATGGTGCACCATGTAAATACATACCACGTTCACCTGTAGACTCGCCATGGTCAGATAAATACCAAAAACCTGTGCGATAATTTTCTTGCTGTTTTAAAGTTTCAATCAATTGATTTAGAATATGATCTGTATAGACAATCGAGTTATCATAAGTATTAATCAATTCAGTCGATGAACAACCTTGTATCGCATTGGTTTCACAAGTCGGTTTGAAATTTTTAAATTCATTTGGTGCACGTTTATAATAAGCAGGTCCATGACTTCCCATTTGATGTAATACAATCAAATGTGCTTGCTTGTCATCTTTTGGCAATTGACTTAAATATAGGTTTAAGCTGTCTACCAAAATACCATCTTGACATTCACCACCTTGACACCATTTTTTCTCTAAATCTTGAGGGATAACAAATTTCTCAACACGATCACAAGTACCCTTGCATCCTGAATTATTATCAATCCACGTCACCTTATAACCTGCACGTTGTGCAATATCCAATAAACCTTCTCGATGACTGGCAAGTTGCTCATCATAATCTTGACGCGGCATGCCTGAGAACATACAAGGCACTGAAACTGCGGTTGCTGTACCGCAAGAACTGACTTGAGAAAAATTAATTAGACCAGACTGTTTTGACAATTCAGGATTGGTATTTTTTGCATAACCATTTAAAGAAAAACTTTCTGCACGTGCAGTTTCACCGACCACCAAAACCATCAATTTAGGTTTATGCTGTAAAGCAACATCCTCGACTAAATGTGCATCTTCACCATAACGAATCAAAGGTAGATTTTTTTTCGGTGCTTTTTTATGAAAATAAGAAAGTGTTGAAGCCACTGCATTTTGCGGAGAAATCATGCCTTTTAAATCACGATGCTCACGAAATATAGCTGCATAATCCACATAAAAAACAAATAATAATGCAGCAATTACAGCGAAAGAGCCCGTAATATTTAGGCTTTTAAATAACAGTATTTTGCCAATTTTTTCTGGTTTAATCCTTACCCAAAGAATAATGATGATGGGTAAAACAACAAATCCCAGTGTCCAAATAAAAAATTGCAAAGAAAGTAAGTCTGACACTTCACTAGGATCTGTTTGTACCATATTTTGAATTTGATCAGGCGAAATCACCACGCCCAATGAATTGACAAAATAAGCACTAAATCCACCAATGAAGACCAAGACAATTGCAAAAAATTTTGCTGTCCATTTCCAGTCTAAAATTTGTAATAACAGGTTATATAAAGCAACCAGCACAAAACCTGTCGCGATCAGAAACAGCTGTGCTTTAACCCCCTGATAAGGCGTTAGAGACTGGACTTTATTTAAAAAACTAAAATTCAGACACAAGCCTAACCACACTGCGACAATAATATTAAAAGCAGTTAGGGAAATTGAGACTTCACGTCGTTTTATACGCGGTATTAAGTTAGACATTACTTTGGCAATACTCTTTTCAATAGTGTTAAGTTAAAAAATGAAGCTTAAACTGAACTTAAAAAGCACTTTCCCAAGCATATTGCGCCACTGATCCTATTTGTAATTACCTTAATATTTCTCATAATCTGAGAAATTTAAAATCAAATAAAAAAACTATAAAAAAGTTAGTATTATTTTATAGCTTGTAGATTTTAATCCTGCTTAATCGGATCCACAGCAATTTTTTGAGTTAATTATTGGGAACTGAAATTACTTTAAATCCAATAAATGGGATAATACACGAATTGATTTCTACACATTTAAAAATGACGAAAAAGTAATTTTTTATTTTCCA
>NZ_WJYH01000095.1:0-6385 GCF_009668065.1 Acinetobacter sp. RIT698 | reverse complement strand
GTTTTTTAGTGTATTTATTGAACGCGTATTTATCACATGTAATTATGTAAATGCTTTCACACTTCTGGTGTAAAAGTTAATAAATAATACACATCATGGGATTAAATATGAATATTTTTACAAAACTAACCCTTACTATTTTATTGGGTACAGGGTATATCGCGACTACACAAGCAGCAGTGACGGGTCAGGTTGATGTAAAACTGAATGTTTCAACAGGTTGTACTGTTGAAGGTTCTACAGTGAATGGCAATATCAATAAATTTGGTACATTAGATTTTGGTAAAACTTCTGGCACTTGGACCAATACCCTTACTGCACAAGTTGCTTCATCTGGTACGGGCAGCCATCTCAATGTGAAATGTGATGGTACAACAGATGTTAACTTTACTGTTGCAATTGATGGTGGTCAACGCGCTGATCGTAGTCTTAAACATACAACTGCTGCAGATGTAGTCAGCTATAACGTTTATCGTGATGCTGCACGTACCAATCCATATGTGATTAATACAGCTCAGACTTTCACTGCTGCGACAGGTGTAGCTCAAGAAATTCCAATCTTTGGTGCTGTTGCTGCAAATAGCGGTACTGCAAAAGCACAGGGTGATTATACAGACACTTTATTGGTGACTGTTAATTTCTAATTGGTATACGTAACAGTGAACAGGTTTGTTATTAAACAAGCCTGTTTTAAGGAGGAACGTATGCATCTGTTGCTTAAACAATGCGTGGGATTGTTGGTTTGTAGTCTTATTTCGTCATTCACCAGTGCTGCACAGTTAGCAGCTAGATTAAATGTGCAGATTGAATTAGAACCCTCATGTGAAATTAATAATCAGTCTGTCAGTAATGCAACAAATGGTCTGAATTTTGGTCAGCTGGATTTTGGTGAAACCACAGCTGCATTTAATCAGGTGATTGAGACCAGCTTAAGTCAGGGTTCTACATCAGGTTTGACCATTCAATGCCCTGGCAATGCTCCAATAAAAGTTACTTTTGGTGCGGGGCAAAATGACAGCAAGGTTCCAGCACCTTTTGGCGCAAATTATTTTCGTGCGATCAGTAATGGCACAGATTTCCTTGCCTACAACATCTTATATGGAACTGCTCGCGAAGCACTCAAGCCTAATCAATCAATTACCTTGACCAATAATGGTCAGTCGCAAACGCTTAATCTCATGGGTCAAACTGTTAATAATGGTCGGTCAGTCTCGCTTGGGCAATATACCGATACTATTCCAATTACCATCGAATTTTAAAGAACGAAATCATGAAAAAAATAGGTTTAAGTGTTCTGCTGATGTTGGCTGTGCAGTGGGGATATGCTGAAACACAAGCAACTTTTACGGTTCAAGCACGTATTGCCAATGGCTGTGGGTTAAGTAATGTCGAACAGTTACTTGATTTTGGTCGTCATCCTGTTGTGGCGCAGGGAAAATTAAGTGAATCAGTGATCAATACAACACAAAGTTGGAATATCCAATGTACTGCACGGCTACCGGTAAAGGTGATGTTGAATGGTGGTGATCACTTTTCAAATAATTCTCGGCGGATGAAACATGCCCAGCAGAATGAATTTGTACCTTATCAGCTTTATCAGGACAGTAATTTGCAAGGTGAATATGCCAGTGGGAGTAGTTACTCGCTGATACCAACCACTACGCTGAATACCGTACTGGGTTTTGCAGTCTACGCTGTTGCAGACTTGAATAATAACAATCAACCACGATCAGCAGGCCTTTATAAAGATACGGTCGCAATTACGATTACATGGTGATTCTATGAGCTTAAATAAAATGAAAATATGGTCGGGCAGAACTTTCTCTGCGGCCGCGATATTGATGATCACTTCACCGGTATTCGCACAGGCCACTTTTTTAATCTGGCCAATCTATCCAAAAATTGAAGAAAATGAAAAAGCCTCTGCGGTCTGGCTACAAAATACCGGTAATTCTGATGCCATGGTACAGATTCGGGTATTTAAATGGGATCAGAATCATCAGCAAGATGCTTATGCGGAGCAAACTGAGGTTATTCCAAGTCCGCCAGTGGCGAAGATTAAGGCGGGTGAAAAGCATATGTTGCGTTTGACTCGCTCAGCTGCTGTACCTGATGCAAAAGAACTTGCCTATCGAATTATTGTCGATGAACTGCCGATCAAGCTCAATCCAGAAGATGAAAAAGATGCATCGACAGTCAGTTTTCAGATGCGTTATTCCATTCCCTTGTTTAGCTATGGCAAAGGACTTGGCAGTGGTTTAACTGAAGTTTCACAAAAAACCAATGCGAAAAATCCTTTGGCTAAACCGATATTAAGTTGGTGGGTCAAGAATAATGAACAGGGCAAACCTGAACTTTATATTAAAAATACTGGTTCAAAATTTTCACGACTTTCGGGAATTAAATTAACCCCGACTTCAGAGCAAATGGCTTTTGGCAAAACCGCCTTTGGTTATGTGTTGGCAAACAGCACCATGAAGTTTGATCTGGACAATAAGTTACTCAACAGCCTGATTGGTCAAAGCAGTTTGTATGGCGTTGACAGTTCAGGGGTGAAACAGGAATTGGTTGAGATTAAAAAAGAAGGAGGGGGAGGATAAATGCGTTATTTATCAGGGTTAAATACCCCTTCTTTTTTATGCAAAAGCCTGACATTGATATTGGTTGCGAATATTCCATTGCTGAGCTGCAATGTCTATGCAAATGGTTTACCACCACCACCGCGAGATGTTTCAGAAGTGAATAGCTTATTTAAGCTCTATCTGGACTTGGTGATCAATCAATATTCGACGCGACAAGTGATACCAGTCATTGTCAAAGGAGATCATTACTTTATCCAGCAATCGAAACTGGATGAGCTACAGATTAAGCTGCCTGCGGATGCACTTCAGCAACAGTTAGAAAAAAACCTGACCGATCTGGATGTATTTACTTTAGGCTTTTCGGGCAAGGCTTTGGATTGGGTCAGCCTCAATCAGATTCCCGAATTGAAGTATGAGTACAATTCAGCGCAACAGTATTTTAGTCTAGATCTTCCTGCCAGCTGGATGCCGGTGCAGATACGCGGCTTGGATTCATGGTATCAACCTGAAACAGCGCAGTCTGGTATTGGTTTATTAAATAACTATGACTTTTATACCTACCGCCCAGAGAATGGTGGCTATAGCAGTACACTCTTTACAGAACAACGCTTTTTCTCCCCTTATGGGGTACTGAGAAATTCAGGGGTTTATAGCAAAACTGATTTTAAATCTGATGGGATTGGAAACGACTCAAATCAAGATAATGATGGCTACCGCCGCTATGACACCACTTGGCAATATGATGACCCAGTCCGGGTAGTTTCATTTTTAGCCGGCGATGTAATTACGGGAAGTAAAAACGCTTGGGGAAGTTCAGTGCGTTTAGGTGGATTACAGTTACAGCGTAATTTTGGTACGCGTCCAGATTTGATTACCTATCCTTTACCCCAGTTTAAAGGACAAGCGGCCTTACCGAGCACCGTGGACTTATTGATTAATGGGCAGAAAGCCAATTCAACCGATGTACAATCTGGCCCTTTTATTCTAAATAATGTTCCATTTATCAATGGTAAAGGCGAGGCGGTGATTGTCACCACAGATAGTGTTGGCCGTCAGGTGGCAACCTCGGTGCCGTTTTATATTTCGAATACTTTGCTTAAACCGGGGTTATTGGATTATTCGGTGTCTATGGGACAAATCCGCGAAGATTATGGGATCAAGAACTTTGAATATGGCAAATTTGCCAGTTCAGCGGATGCGCGTTATGGGATTAACGACTGGCTCACGGCTGAAGGACGAGTTGAACTCTCCGATTCAATTCAGTTGGTTGGGCTAGGTTCAGTGCTTAAGTTGAATCAGTTTGGGGTGTTAAGTGGTTCGGCAACTCAAAGTTGGGCAGACCGTGAATTTAATCGGATCAATAGCCAAAATATCAAGGGAAATCAATATACTTTAGGCTATAGCTATAACCAGCAACGCTTTGGATTTAGTCTCAATCATACCCAACGTGATCAGGATTATTATGATCTTTCACGCTTGCAATATAGCAATTTGGTCTCAGCCAACAATCATAAAAGTTCGGTTGCCAACACGTATTTTGCCACAGATAAATCAGGGACTTTTGGGGTGGCCTATATCCAGACCAAGAACCGCGACATTAAAAATAAACTGATGAATCTGTCGTGGGCACCGATACTCCCGTCTTATATGCGTGGTGCAACGGTGTCATTAAGTGCCAATCGGGATTTTGTGGAAAAAGAGTGGAATGCAGCATTTCAGTTATCGGTTCCATTTTCCAAAAGCAGATCCACTGCCAGTCTAGGTTATAGCCAACAATCCAGTGGTGATTATGCTTATATCAACTATAACCGTAGTGCACCGTTGGCAGGTGGTGTTGGTGTTGATTTAAGTCGACGTTTTAATGAAAACAGCGATGACTTTAATCAGGCACGTGTCAGCTACCGTAACCAATATTTTAATACCGATGTCGGCATGTCGGGTGCCAATGACTACAACTATTGGTTTGGACTGTCAGGTTCGGTGGTGTTGATGTCAGGCAATGTTTTCGTTGCCAATCGACTGGGTGAATCTTTTGCCTTAATTGATACCAATAAAGTTGCAGATGTTCCAGTGCATTATGAAAACAGCTTGGTGGGGCGGAGTAACGCCAAGGGCTATGTGTTTGTACCGTCAGTGACGCCTTATTACGCGGCTAAATACAGTATTAACCCGATCGATTTACCCTCTAACTTTAATGCAACCCAAGTTGAAAATCGGATTGCGGCAAAACGAGGCTCAGGTGTGGTGATAGGCTTCCCAATCAAACAGTCTTATGCGGCAAATGTGTATTTGGTGCAAAGCAATGGGCAAGCGGTTCCAGTGGGTGCGGTGGTACATCGTGCGGATCAAGAATCGAGTTATGTGGGAATGGACGGGATTGCTTATCTTGAAGATCTCGGTGCAGAAAATAGCATTCGAGTGCAACTGCAAGATCAGAGCGTATGTGAAGCAAACTTTTCATTGGATTTAAAACAAGCGCAACAACAGATTGCAGTGATTAAGTCGGTTGTTTGTCGTGAGGTGGCTCAACCATGATTACTTTAAAAAAAATAATACCCGCGAGTCTATTATTCTCTGGGTTAATATTGATCACAGCTCAGAATCAAGCTGCTTGTGTTATTACCTCAAGTGGTAATGTGACGATGGGTACGATTTCGTCTATGACATTGGCGGAGCAAGGGACGCAATCTAATCAGTTTAGTGCGGGTTTAAGGTGTGAAGGGTTTAGTTTGGCTGCTTTAAATACCACTTATTTGATGTATCGGGTCGATCAGATACCAGTAAACTATACAAATAGTGGAACTGGTGAAAGTCTCACAGTGAGTTATCTGGACACCAATAATAAAGCAATTGGTGTTGGTAAAGAAATTGATATGAGTACTTTTTCACTTCTTAACTTCTTTACTGGGCCTAATGGTGCATTACCATTTTATGCCAAAATTAATCCAGGGCAAAATGTTTCTCCAGGGAGATATACAGCGGACAAATCCTTTAAAGTCAAATGGTATTATTCTGTACCTGAGCTTGCATTTGTGGGGATAGGGAGCTTTTTTGAAAGCCCTGGTTTTAGACGTCCAGGTTTATTTACAGATCAAAATTGGGGCACAGGGAGTGATGCAAACTTGAACTTATATATTGACGTTTCAGCAGATTGTCGTATTTCTACCAATGCGGTTAATTTTGGAACATCGCCTTTTGCAGATGTCTTTACACCAGTTCAAACTTCTCTAGGCGTACGTTGCTCAGTATATACACCTTATCATGTCAGTTTAAATAATGGTCTCTATCCACAAAGTGGTAATCAACGTGCAATGAAATCTGAAACGGGTAACAATTATTTGAGTTATGAGATTTATAAAAATGCAACGACGGAACGTTGGGGCAGTATCGGCAATGAACGCTGGTCAAGTCTCGAGGCGACAACGAACCCGGGTCAGCATAATACCAATCAACAGGGTTTTGCCTTTACTGCAAAAGTTCTGGACACTAATTCACCAAGTCTGCCTGCTGGTAATTATTCAGACACAATAACGGTAAATGTTGAGTTTTAACGATATAAAGCCATGATAATGATTTTATCATGGCTTTATTAAATGATAATTTTATAGTTTATTTTTTTATCGATATTAAATAAAAACTCTCTTTAATTATGTTTTTTTATAAAAATATGCGAACCTTTTGCCTTATTAAAACCCATTCTTAAAATTCATTGTTATATATATACAAGTGTATTTTATTTTTTGTTATACATTTTTTATGTGAAATATCTCAAGATTAAAATAGTTTGTATGGGCGTTTAAAGA
>NZ_WJYH01000094.1:0-6393 GCF_009668065.1 Acinetobacter sp. RIT698 | reverse complement strand
ATTATTGAGTGATTTATTTTTGTGAAAGGTTTTGGTTAATATCTAAGCATAATACGGTTGGTTTTATAAACTGCTTAAATCAGATTAATGAACAGTGATTATTTTGATTTAAATTGATTAGATATGAAAAAATAAACAAAACACTTCACATAATACTTATTAAGTGTTAAATTCATCACAAATAAGAATAATGAGGTTTTATGATGAAAATAGCAATCGATGGTAATGTGAAAATTGCCGACGAGATAATATCTCAAATTGAATTATGGGATGCTGCTGTTCTTGGTAATAAAATTGATCATCTATTAGATCAATGTGCGGATGATATCAATATGTTTGATGTGAGTATACAATTAGACGGTATCGATGCGTACAAAAAAGAATGGGAGAAATTCAGTCCATATTTTAGTGAAAATGTGCAAATTGTACGTCGCAATATGAAGATCTATGCGTCAAATGATTTGGCTGTATTGCATTGCCATTCAAAAGTGGAAAATTCTGTGCTTAAAGATAAGTTGCAGATGCCATGGTGTCGAACAACATTGTGTCTGAAAAAGAAAGGTGATCAATGGTTAGTCGTACATCAACATATTTCGATGCCGATTGATATGAGCACTGGTAAAGCGATCGTGATCAAAGACATTGCTAAATTGAAATTAGTGGTTTAGCAAGCTAGATTTGTTTGTTATTAAGCCCTTTGATTGGGCTTTTTATTTATGAATTTTTAAATTTAAGAGATAGATGTTAGATCATTAACAAAATTGTCAAAAGAACTCAGTTTTTTACTTGAATGAAAGCTAGAGTTTTGGAAAAATCATGATAATAATCTCAATAATGTGAAAATAATGCCAAATTCATTATTTGTAAAATATGGGTGGTTAAAGCCACTTGCTCCACGAAATCCACACGAACTACATCGCGCTGCAACCTCATTAGAATTGTTATTTGACTTAATTTTTGTGGTCGCCATTGCTACAGCAGGGCAACAATTACACCATAGCATTATCGAAAATCATTTATCACATGGCTTAACACTTTATTTTATGGTGTTCTTTGCGTTGTGGTGGGCATGGATGAACTTTAGCTGGTTTGCATCTGCCTACGACAATGATGATGTATTTTATCGAATCATGACCTTTGTGCAGATTATTGGTTCACTTGTGATTGCAGCAGGGATACCTAGCGCATTTCAGCAACAAGATTTTGATGTGATCATTATTGGTTATGTCATCATGCGTTTGGGCCTCGTTACACAATGGTTTCGTGTTGCCAAAAATGATCCTGAGCGTAAACAAACAGCGTTGAGATATGCGGCTGGTATTATCATCGTACAGATTGGCTGGTTACTTTTTCATTTTACACCGATAAATTTTACCATTTATTTGTTTCTACTTTTGGTCATTGCTGAACTGAGTGTGCCCATCTTTGCTGAAGTAAATAACATGACACCGTGGCATCCACATCATATTTCTGAGCGTTATGCCTTACTCACCATCATTGTCCTTGGTGAATCGATCATTGGAAGTTTTGCAGCAATTTCTGATGCATTAAATAATCAGTTGTTAAGCCAAGAATTAATCTTTTTGACCATTGGTGGCTTATTGATTATGTTTACCATGTGGTGGGCATATTTCGATCATGATGTGGCTGAACGACTCAATAGTCGTAAACGTGCATTTTCATGGGGCTATGGTCACTTTTTTATTTTCGTGAGTATTGCTGCCCTTGGTGCGGGTTTAGCTGCTGCGGTGGATGTGGTGACGCATAAGGCTGAGATCTCGGCTGACATCGTCAGTTATTTTGTTGCTATCTCTTTGATTGTCTATACTGCGAGCCTTTGGTTGTTACAGGAAATTCACCATCTTTCAGGAATCAAGAAATGGTTTTATCCAATTACAGCCGCCATCGTACTCTGTATTCCGATGATCTTTACCCAAGTGGGTTATGCTGTTTTTGCTATGGCAATTGTTTATGCGCTACGTTTAATTTTTTCAAAATGTTATTTGGCAAGATAATCAATTAAGTGGGTTTTGAGCAATGGGATTTCATGATTTTTATCGTTTGAGTTCGCACGCTGTGATTTTTAATGAAAATCGACAAGTCTTGTTATTGAAAGCAACCTATGCAGATTGTGCATGGGGCTTACCTGGTGGCGGGCTGGATCAGGGAGAAACAGTGCATGATGCGCTGATTCGTGAGTGCCAAGAAGAATTAGGCTGTGATGTTTCGATCGAATATTTATCAGGGGTTTATTATCATGCTGCAGTAAATTCCCATGCATTTATGTTTAGGTGTACATTGCAGAACGATCAGTCAATCAATTTAAGTGATGAGCATTCTGAATATCGATGGTTTGACTTTGACCAGCTTTCAACTGTGCAAAAAATTCGTATTGAAGATTGTTTTCATTTTGATGGTCAGGTAAAGAGTAGGGCATTTTAAGGATTGGCTATCGCATGGCGATATGGATATCGCGATCAAACGGGGGATAGAATGTCTTCCTCACTCAAAAAGTACATTCACTTTTATACAAGTGTATGGATTTAGATAAAGCAATAAAAAACAGGCCATCAAGACCTGTTTTTTATTTACCTCAATTTAAGATTATTTATCTGGTAATGCATAAGCAACGATAGAGTCACCCATTTTGGTACCAAATGAACCATGACCACCCGCCATGATCACAACGTATTGTTTACCATTGCTTTCATAGGTCATCGGTGTTGCTTGCCCACCTGCTGGTAGACGACCTTTCCATAGCTCATCACCATTGCTGACATTGATTGCTCGGATGTAATCATCTTGTGTTGCTCCAATGAACATCACATTACCCGCTGTTGAGATCGAACCACCTAACATTGGCACACCCATTTTAAATGGTGGCAATGGAATACCTGGCATACTGTCACGAATTGTACCAATACGACGTTTCCAAGCAACATCATGTGTTTTCAAATCTACACCAGCAACATAACCCCATGCAGGTTGTTTACATGGTAGGCCAAATGGTGAAAGGAATGCACTGATTTCAACGCCGTAAGGGACGCCATACATGGGTTGAACACCCGCTTCTGTACCTGCACCTTTGGCTGTTTGTTTACGGTTAGGATCAGCAGGAATCAATCGACTGACAAAAGGTAGGCCAATTGGATTCATGACTGCGATTTGACGGTCAGGGTTAAGTGATAAGCCACCCCATTCAAATACACCCAAGTTACCAGGGAAAACTAAAGTTCCGTTTTCTGAAGGTGGAGTATAAATACCGTCATAATTTAACTTGTGGAATGACACACGACAAATTAACTGGTCAAACATGGTTGCGCCCCACATTTGTTTATCCGTTAATTTTTCTTGAGGTGCTAAGTTAAAGTCTGAGAACGGTTGCGTTGGAGAATAGAATTCACCCTTAGTTTGCGGACCACGTTTTACACTTTGTGGTACTGGACGTTCGTTAATCGGTACAATTGCTTTACCGTTACGGCGGTCTAAAACAAAGGCATTGCCTGTTTTAGTCAATACATAGATTGCTGGAACAGTTTGTCCAGTTTTGTCTTTGATATCCGCTAAGGTTGGCTGTGATGGTACATCCATATCCCACAAATCATGGTGAGTTGTTTGGAAGTTCCAGATCAATTTACCCGTTGTTGCATTGATTGCTAACATTGAGTTTGCATAGCGTTCATGCAGCTTGGTACGGTTACCACCCCAAATATCTGGCGTACCTACACCTGTTGGTACATAAACGATATCGAGTTTTGCATCATATGCAAGCGGAGCCCATGCATTCGGTGAGTTTTGGACATATTTCTGACCAGGACCCGGAATCTGATTCGGATTTTCAGCACCTGTATCAAATACCCAAAGTAATGCACCAGTATTTACATCATAACCACGGATAACACCAGAAGGCTCTTGAGTAGAATAGTTATCTGTCGTTGAACCACCAATGATAATTGTGGTGCCTGTGACAACAGGTGGTGATGTTGGAATATAACCACCCGGATAAGGGAATGGCATATCCTTTTGTAAATCAACTTCACCGTTATGACCAAAGTCAGAACATGCTTTACCTGTTTCAGCATTTACCGCAACGATACGACCATCATTGACTGGTAAAATAACTTTACGCGGACATTCGGTAGATGAGGATTTTTTTGCTTGTAAACTTGCAGCGAAACCAACGGTATTGTCTGCATCGTAATAAGAAACACCACGACAAGTTAAATGTTGGAAGGTATTATCCGCTTTGAGTTTTGGATCAAATACCCATTTCTCTTTACCTGTAGAAGGATCAAGAGAAACCAATTTTTGATGGGTTGTACACAGGTACATGTTATTACCGATTTTAATCGGTGTGACCTGATTGGTTGTTTCGCCTGAATCATTTTCAGTCTTGAATTCACCTGTACGATAGGTCCAAGCAACTTTAAGATCTTTAACGTTCTCTGAGTTGATTTGGTTCAACGGAGAATAGCGTAAACCAGATTGAGTCCGACCATAAGCTGGCCAGTCTGCATCTGCAATACCATCAATCGCTGCTGGCGTTGGTTGTTTACTGGTTAAAGTCCCACGAATTTCTTGTGGATCATTAAAGATAGAATAAGCCATAACCGCAATGGTGATCGCCAATGTACCTGAAAGTGCAATTTTAGCACCTTTGGCATCGAAACCACGTGTTACTGCTGGAATGAGTAGCCATAAGCCAAACACACCTAAAATATCTAAACGCGGTGCAAGCGCGAAGAAGTCTGAACCGACTTCCCATAGTCCCCAGACAACTGTGCCGAGTACTAATGCTGCATAAACGTATAAAGCAGAACTATTTAATTTGCGTAATAAGATTGCTGTTGCAATGAAAAGTATCCCGGCAATGATGTAGTACCAAGACCCACCAAGTGCTGCCAGCCATACTCCGCCGCCTAATAGAACTACACCGAAAACAATTGCAATCACAACTGTTAGGGTTCTGAGTCCTGAAGATGGAGTTTGCATATTGACCACCTATTTATTTGATTAATTTTTTATGCTTTACCATTCCATTGAGGATTGATGAAGCACATTGTTTAAATTTTTAGATTTTAAATATTTCGATGCGAGGGGAGAGAAAGAGTTAAAATTGCATCGAAATATTTATGATCTATAACACTAGAATGCAGTTTGGAATTTAATACCGCCAACCCATGCATTTTCGCCATCTTTATATGCCCCAACATGACGAATATATTGCACATTTGGACGGATCGTCAGCCAATTTGTTGCATGTACACCGTAGTAAATTTCAGTGTTGTACTCTTCATCTTGTTGACGAATTTGAGTATCGTTCACATCATTGTTGATGCTGATACGAGAAAAACCGATTGCGACATCATCTTGAGGGCGCGCATCGAAAGGACCTTTATAGACCAGTCCAATATTTTGCATATTGTCGACAGTGTTTGTGTCTGAGTCATGAAGGGTTAAATTAATGAAACCCGTTAAGCCACGACGTGCATCACCGTGATGTGCTGTAAATTGTTGCTTGGCAACCAGCCATCCACCTTGTTTATGATCTGTTTCATTTGGATTTTTAATGCGTTGTGCATCGACAGTACTGTAGTAATAGCCCAAACGATATTCGCCTGGCAATTTTGCAGCACTGAGTTTTGGTTGCCAAACCACTTCCGCAGGAATAATTGCACCATGTGAACCGTCTGTACTTAAGTTAAACCCCTTGCCACGTTCTAAGTTTTCAGGATTGTATTCATAAGCACCGACTTGAGCATATAAGTCAGGTTGGATGTTATATTTAACTCGCGCAGCCCATTGGCTAACAGGCCAGTTATACCATTGGTCGCCTACCCAGTTACCCACTTGAGAGCCACAAAGTGCAAGGTTTTGAAAATCACAGTCAAAGCTGTTAAAATCCTCGCCTTCGCCAAAACGACCCACTTTAATATCTAATTTTTGCTCAAAGAATTTTTTCTTGATCCAAAAATCAGTTAAGCGCCAAGTTTGACCGCGACCCCAAACTTCTTGGGTTGAGCTGAGTTGTCCTGCAAGGGCATCAGAAGTTTGCGACAATGAACGACCATTACGTTCAGTGATGGTGATTTGGGCTTCAGTGTCTTTCCATCCAAGCACTTTTTCCAAGTCTACATGACTACCAATCGCAAACTGATCTGCATACTCAGTACCATGGCTTGAATGGTTTTTTGAATCTAATAAGGTGGCTAATTCGCCGGTATAGCCGAAGCTGAAGTCATAACCTTTTTGTTGGAGCTCGGTTCTTTTTCCGTTCCAATCACCAAACATCCATGGGCTTTCTGCATTAAATGCTTCAGTTGCATGAGCACTTTGAAAAGAACTACATAAAGATAATAAGCTGATAGCCCAATAAAAGTGACCTTTAGATTT
>NZ_WJYH01000093.1:0-6795 GCF_009668065.1 Acinetobacter sp. RIT698 | reverse complement strand
TTTATTTTAAATTTTATGGTAATACTTTGATTGTAAAATAATTATCAAGAAATTTTACCCAATTTATTTAGATCATATATATTTAGCAAGTCATTGATTAAATCTTTTAAGCAAATTTTTTTTCGTCTTCTAAATAGGGTAAAACCTGATCCTTACCAACCATATATTGATAGTCGGCCAAATGAAGCATATCCAAATCTTCTTCACTGTTTCCATAGGCGAATATTTTGTCGTATTGGTCTAAATCATATTTTTCTAAGATGCGTAGTCGTTTTTGTTCACAACTACAATCTGGCGTGGAATAGTTACCAGTAAATTTGCCATCTATGACTTCAGTACCGGTACAAATCAAATCGATATCTAAGATTTGGCAAATGATTTTTAAGTAAATATCTACAGATGCTGAAACCAAAACAACATCATCGCCATTTGTTTGATGTTTTAATAACTGCTGATAAAGATTTTGATCCAGTTGTCGGACTAAACGTTGAGCATATTCGTTTGCAATATCTTGAATTTCATTGGCATCGGCTTGTTTAAACATTGCATTAAATAATTTGATACGCATGGAGTTGGCAGGGTAGATGTTTAAATAATAGGCCTGAATCCACGGTAAAATTTTGATGCCTTGCTTTACGATGTGTCTTTTTGATAAAGCATAGAAAATAAACCCTGTGAAACTGTCTTTTTTACACAAGGTTCCGTCAAAATCAAATAATGCTAAATTTTTAAACGTTTTGCTCGGTGCATACATGTTTCATATCGTCCGTTTACGCGGCTTGCGTACCAGTTAGTATTATAATCACGACTCAATTTAGGTCCAGAAATGACAACTTCTGGCATTATGGCATACATTGGATCTTTACCTGTTTTATTCTTATAAAGTTTAGATACAGCGATATAAGTTTGAGTTTTTTCAAAATCTTGCTGTTTCTCGTCTTTTAAATCACTACGTAACTGTCTAGGCGTAACTAAAATATTATTTTTTGAAAATAAAGCAGTGAGAGCTTTTTCTGTATCAGTTATCGCTGGACGTGGGTCGCCATTTTTGTCATACGAGAGTAAATCACCATCGAGTGCCAGATCAGCTTCAGTGAGCTTATCAATCATTTTTTGAAAAGCGGCATTTCTGCTCGAATACATCCCAGAGTTATAGTCAGCAAAACGATAAATCGGTTTATCATAATCTGCTGGATACATCATTAAACGATGGATTCCATAGTATAAACCACCAAATTCAGTATATAGATCATCACGTAATTCATTGATGTTCATACTGGTGCGTTTATGCTCTTTGGCATAATTGATATGAACCTGCATGGAGCCTAATGTGGTGATTGGGTTCATTTTTTCAGCAATATCTTGACCAACAAATTTTGCCGCACCCGTCAGCGCACTCACATGATAATGCTTTGCCATATAATCAAAGATTTCACGATAAAGTACGTCTAAATCTTTTTCAGTGCGGACACGACTCATTTGTTTTAAATAGTTATCATCAGGCGAGGGCTGATTTTTTAAAACATTCTCAAAATATGAAGCAACCGTGCCACCAATTGTGGTTCCAAGTTTATCTTCAAATTTTTCATTTAAACGTGTGGTGACTTCTTTTACCGCTTTATCCCCCAAACCTGGCACGACAGGATTGGCAACAAAATTAGATTCCTGATCAACTACCGCAATGATGGTGCAGATATTTTCTTTGTTGGTTGGGATTTTTAATTCATTGGAAATATCGTAGATGTCTTTTGCCCACGAGTCACGTTGACTGACACGATTTGGAATCAGTTTTCTGATTTGCTCTTGTTTTAATTGTTCATCATCTTCATTGGCAAACCATGAACCTTTACCACAAGCAACTAGGCTTAAAGAAAGAGCTAACACGCTGAAAGATTTAAGAAATGCGTGATGTCGAACTAATTTTTTCATGTCGAAGAAAACATACTCAGAAAATGATGAGCCACTATGGCAGATGCAGTATACTATGAAGGTCTAAAAATGTATGAATATATATGTATATTGGTCCTTATCAACTGTCAAATAATTTAATCGTTGCGCCTATGGCTGGTGTAATAGATGTTTTGGTGATTTTATTAAATATTAAGTGGTTGGATTGATTTTTTGGTGTAAGGCGCAAATATGGTGCAGTAAATACAAGATTTTTCGATAGATCTTAAAAAATAGTATCTAAGAGCAAAAAAATAGAGAGTGAAATTAATTATAAATTCACTCTCTAATTTAATCAAAATTCACTATTATTTAATACCTAAAATTTCTTCTTTTAGCTTTCTTTAAATAGTACTTGTTAAAAACAAGAATCCCAGGCAATAGTGAAAGAGCAAAACAGATTAGATTAAAAAAGAAATAATAATTATTTTTAGATATCAATTCCCTATAGCCATTAATTTCTGATCCAATAATCAGTGGAGCTCCAAAGAAAGGAATCATGAGTAGATAAACAATTATTCCCATTAAATCTTTTATTAAGCCTTTTTTGTGGCTTATATCCACAAGAATTTTTGAATATACATATACTATAAACATAAAATATAAACAAAAAATTAAAAAGAACAAAAATGCGTTAAACCATATCATGGAGCACATCCTACTTGTATATCGTTTGGTTTCAAACCACCACCAATGAATTCAGATGAGCCAACAACTGTACCTTCGAATACAGCACCTGCAAACATACCAGGGGTGCGGTTGTATCCACGAGTACCTAATGGTTTACCTATCATATTTACTCTAGTACCAAATCTACTTAATACATGATTTACTGGGCCACCAGCTGCACCACCTACCATAGCGCCACCTGCAGCATAGAAATTATAATTTTCCATGGCCATAACATCTCGATTTTGTACAATATTACCAGTAGCTTGACCAGCCAAGCTTGCTACTCCTGAACCAATTGCTGCTCCTGCTGCTGCTCCTACAGCATGAGATGAGGTTGGCATTAAAGCACCTACTGCAGCACCTGTAGCAGCACCAACTAATACTCCTTGCCATCCGCCAGTGATTCCTCCACCAATTCCACCTGCAATTGCACCATATATAGCGCCAGGAATTCCCCATTGACCCTGATAATCTACAAAGCTAATAGGATTGTTACCGACATATGCATAGGTATTTGTACCGCCTGCAAGCCCTACAGGATCACTTTGTGTATAACGACCAGTCGTTGCATCGTAATAGCGATTCCAGTTGTACCATAGGTTACTTTCCGCATCATAATATTGACCTGGGAATCCAATATTAAACTGCCCAATATTGCTTTGAATAACATAAGTGTCGTAACTAGTATGGCGTGATTCCCATACTATATCTTTGTTGGAATTAGTAAGTTTATGAGGTCTGCCTAAGTGATCATTATGAACATAGTTAAGCTGATTACCGCGAACCATACCTATAACTTGTCCACCTAGCCATATATATACTGTGTTTAAGGAACCATTTTGAGTTATAGCTAGGTCTGTTTCAGCTAATAAACGACCATCAGGAGAATGAACATAATTCACACTACCTGCATTACTACTTTTACGACTACGAAGATTAAATGCATCATAATCGTATGTAGTTATTGTTGAGTTATCATTTACAGTGTTTAGACGATTAAAACCGTCATAAGTGAAATTCAAATTTCCCCCATGACCTGTTTTTTGAGTAATATTTCCTAAATCATCATAAATAAAGGATTTTGGTTCAATATTGGTGGTATTTGATAATTTATTCCCCGAATTAATTTGATAAAAAGTATACTGATTATTACTTGAGCTTTTAGTTCGATTACTATTTTTGTCGAAATGCCAGACTTCACTCAACATGAAATTTTCAGAAAAAGTGCTAGATAAGACCAATTGTCCAATATCATCATGCTCATATATAGTTAGATCTTGAGGTTTGGTTCTATCGTCAATTTCTCTTATCAAATTATTCACATCATATGAGTATGATAAATTATTTAAACTAGTTAAACGATAATTTGTATCGTAGTTTGCTACTCTTGTTAGACCGTTTCCATAAGTCCAATTTTTAATTCCACCATATGGTTCATATTCAATACCACTAACTACTGTATGTTCTACACCATCAATTTTGATTTTGACACTATTTACGCGACTCAAAGCATCATAACTATAGGTAACTTTATAAGATTCGTTCTGACGACTTTCACTTTCTAAGCGTCCGTAACTATCATATGTCCAATATATTGGATAACTCACACCATTAATCGAAGTTGCTTGTACACTTATTTTTCCATCTTTAGTATATTCATAACCTTTTGCTGTCACCCCATCGGATGTACCACAAAGTCGTCCTATTCCATTAGTACATTGATCATAAATCCATGTCTGAACTGATGTACCAGTAATTGCTTTTGTTCGTCGATTCAACGAATCGTATGAGTATGTTGTTGTAACCCCATTTGATCTAGTTAATTTTAAAATATTTCCATTTAAGTCATACTCGTAAAAACTGTTACCAGTATCAGGGCTACTAATACTTAATAGGTTACCAAACCCATCATAACTATATCTAGTTATGTTTCCATTTCCATCCCGAACAAATGCTACATTCCCTGATTGGTCATAGATAGAACCAATCGTTGAGCCATCTGGGCGATGTTCTTCACTCATAGTATTATATTTATCATAAATGTATCTTGTAACTTTTTTTGAAGAATCAGTTTTTTTTATTATATTACCATTTGCATCATATTCGTAACGAACATTTTGGTTGTTATTTCCTTTACTAGCTGTTGTCCATCCTAATTGATTATGAGAAACGCTTTGACTAAAGCGAATGTTATTACCTTCTCTATACTCAACGGTCAGTAATTTACCTAAATTAGAATATGTATAAAATTGCCCACTAATTACTTGATCTCCTACGCCATGTGTAATATTTGATATATTTCCAAAATCGTCATAATTTATGGTTTCTCTCATGCCATCTTTTTCAATTTGGGTTATTCCAAAAGGACCATATTTATAATTTTCAATTCTAGTATTATTTTCAGATATTGTATTTCTTTTACTTATAATACGAGATCTAGCATCGTAAACGAATTCTATTATCATCCCATTTGGATCAATAATTTTTCCTACATTACCTAAGTCATCATAGTCACTATACTTTATGGTATGTCCTGCGGAATTTACCTGTTCTATCAGATTTCCTATGTCATCATAAGTATATGATATTGATTTTGAGTTTTTAACAATGGAAATATTTTTGAGCATGCCATTATTATGTAAAGTATAGCCGTAACCAGTAACACTACAATTTGAAGTCCCCAATTTACTACATGATGTTATGCTTTTAATTCTATTTTTTGCAGGTTCATTCTGTGAATAATAATTATAATTAATTTCTTGAATTGCATTATTGTTTTCTAGAATTTCAATTTTACTAAGTAAGCTAGGTGAATTTAACCAGTAATATTTTATAGTCTTATCAATATTTTTTTCTTCCAATAACCTACCATCCGAATCATGAGTATAGAAAGTTTCTATATTATTCCAGTCAACTTTTGATTTAATATAACCATTATTATCATAAGTGACAGTGGAACTGCTATCAGGACAATTATTTACCCCACTTCTTTCAATTCTTGATAATTTGCTTTTTGTGTTATCCGTATAAATATATTTAGATATTGCTCCCAAAGGATTAGTTACTATAGTGTAATTATTACCATAATTTAAACTGTAAGTTTGAGTTCCATTGCTACGTCCACTTTGTGTAGCTTTATCACCTGTATAAAGGTAGGTAGTGTACCTTTTATCATTAATTGAAATACCAGTTAACTTTTTCTCACCTGCGCCATTTTCACCATAATGAAAGGACTTACTTCCTAAGTTATCTGGATAAATAATTTTAACTAAATCCTTTTTGTCATTATATATATAAGTATATATATTGTTCGCGGGATCAATAACTTGAGTTGTAAATGAGTCAATATTTTTAATTTTAATTTTTTTTCCATTTGTGTGAATTATTTCTGTTCCATTATTTTTAAATTCTTCCCAACCAATACCATGCATATTTTTCCGGCTTCTTAATATTCCGATATCTAACGCAGATAATCCACCACTGTAAACCTCATATGTCTCAACACTTCCATCCAGATTGGTGAACGGTTGTGATAATTTACCCGGATCTCTATATTCAGCAAAAGACATCTGCCCATTCGGAAGTGCACGTGCCAGTCTTACCTTTCTATTATTCGAGCTAAGGCCAGTTGGATACATCATAGTTCCGAAATTATTTTGCCAGCCTGACTTTAATGTGTACGAAATATTTGATTGTAGAATATTGAATTTAATGTCTTTATCTTTAGAATGATAAAAACTGGAATATGACAGTGGCATTTCCCAACCAGTAGTGAATATTGGTTCTTCATGCAATTTTTCTCCATTTGCTATCTCAATTGGATTGGGTGTAGTGCAATTAGTTGCAGAAGAAACGATAGATGGGGAAATATTGGACATATTTGCAAATCCATAATCCCTGTAACTATTTTGTTGTAATAGTTGAGACATATTATTTATTTGAGAAATATCTAAAGTTGGGGGGCTTGATGTATTGCCATAAAATACTAGTGGGGGCATTGTGTAATTCGCATAAATATTTGAAACTATGAGATTACCTACCAGTAATGTAGATATAAATTTTACATGTTTTGAAAAGTTCAAGTTTTATTACCTTATATTTAATAATTGAGTAAGTTGTAATGTTGAAACACCTTGATGGTAATGATAATCATTTGCTTTTATGTAGTCTAGTTTT
>NZ_WJYH01000092.1:0-6888 GCF_009668065.1 Acinetobacter sp. RIT698 | reverse complement strand
GCATGACAGCATCACAGTTTTATCATTTGAGCGGGTTAAATATACCTTTTAAGTATTTAAAGATACCGAATTCAGTCTAGATAAGGGGATTACATTCAATTAAGGTATATAGAAGGATTTATTAACCAAGCAAGATCAGGAATGATGCTGGCTCAACGCACAACATATCTTAAAAGATATGACGCAAACCAGCATTATGGCAAGATTAAGGAGATAGCCATGACAGCCAATAATATTAGAATTTTCGAGACGGAAGAAGTACAGAATTTCATTAACCTACTCAGCGGACTTGAGCAAGACGGTGGAAATCCTCGTACTAAGCAAATCATTCATCGGGTGGTTTCTGACTTATTTAAGACCATTGAAGATTTAGAGATTTCTTCTGACGAATATTGGGCTGCAATTGCATATTTAAACCAGCTAGGTACTAGTCATGAAGCAGGCTTACTTTCTCCTGGTTTAGGTTTTGACCACTTCCTTGATATGCGTATGGATGCAATTGATGCCGCTTTGGGTATTGAGAACCCAACTCCGCGTACCATTGAAGGCCCACTTTATGTCGCAGGTGCACCTGTTGCCCAAGGTTTTGCTCGTATGGATGATGGCAGTGATCCAAATGGTCATACCCTGATTTTACACGGTACAATTTACGCTGCAGATGGTCAACCACTACCAAATGCACAAGTTGAAATCTGGCATGCCAATACCAAAGGTTTCTATTCACACTTTGACCCAACTGGCGAACAACAGCCTTTTAACATGCGCCGTACCATTATGACAGATGCTCAAGGTCAATACCGTGTCCAAACGATTCTGCCTGCAGGTTATGGCTGTCCACCAGAAGGTCCAACTCAACAATTGTTAAATCAATTAGGCCGTCATGGTAATCGTCCTGCACATATTCATTTCTTTGTATCTGCAGATGGTCATCGCAAACTAACCACGCAAATTAACGTTGCTGGCGACCCGTACACTTATGATGACTTCGCCTACGCAACACGTGAAGGCCTTGTGGTTGACGCAATCGAACATACAGATGCAGCAGCGATCCAAGCCAACGGTGTTGAAGGTCCATTTGCCGAAATGGTATTTGACCTCAGACTTAGCCGCCTTGTAGATGGTGTTGATAACCATGTGGTTGACCGCCCTCGCCTACAAGCTTAATTCAGCTAAAAGTCATTTTGTGAATCTTGAAATCAGGCGAGCTGTAACGGTTTAGCCTGATTTATTTTATGGAAAAGATATTTAGATGGATATTCATACTTTTGATGCAGCAAGCAATACTATTTTGACCGTTGTTCCTGAAGATGCGAAAGCTCTGGCTCGACTGCGTGCCATTCTACAGGCAGGTCAATTTCCGACGGTTACAGTGATTGGCAAATATAATCATGGTAAAAGCCGGCTGTTAAATGAGCTTATTGGTCAAGATATTTTCTCAGTTGCGGATAAACGAGAAACGGTGGCCCTCTCCGAACATCTGCAACATCATATCCGTTGGTTAGATGCACCGGGTTTGGACGCTGATGTGGCGACAATCGATGATCAACTTGCTCAAGATGCGATGTGGAATAAAGCAGATATTCGCCTAATGGTGCATTCGGTACGTGAGGGTGAGTTTGATCCTTATGAATTACACTTATTCCAGCAATTCGAGCAAGATGCAAAGCAAACCCAACGTCAAAGCTTACTGCTGCTTACCCAAATTGACCAAATTCCAGATCAAGCCGTTTTAGCGCAGATTATTGGCAGCATTCAAAATCAAGCACCAACTGCAACTGTACTACCTGTATCAGCTACACGGCACCGTCAAGGTATCGAAAATTCCAAACCCGTACTGGTACAACGCAGTGGTATCCCCGAACTACAACACACACTTCATCGGATGCTTGAGCAAGTCCCCGCAATACGTCAATTTGAAAAAAAACAGATCATTGTTGATCTAAAAACGCGCTTATCCCAGCACCTAGAAACCATTCAAAGCAACATTCAGCAACTTACAGCAACCTTACAGCAGCAACGCCAAAATTTTGAGCGTGATCTCAATCAAATATTAGATAAAGTGCGTCAAGATTTACAACCGGTCCTACAGGTCTCTGGGCAGGATAATTCGCTAGAACCAGATTCTTTTGCCAATATGTATAAAGTAACCGCAGGCAAACGTGATCGTAACCGTATTCAAGTGGCTTATTCTCGTGCCTGTATCGAAATCAATAGCCATCTGGTGCGCTATGGTGTGGTGGGTTTACCTGATACGCAAAAAAGTAATGTACGCAGTCTAGATACGGTCATGGTTGCGGTGATGGGTGTCTCGGTCAAACTGCGTAAGGATCTCAATCTTATTTTTGTGGAAGAATCAGGTCGTCAGCGTTTACGTGGTGAATTTGCCCATTATTTTGAGTTGTCTTCTGATCGAATGCAGTTGCAACAGCAATTACTTAATTTGCAGCAGCAACAGCAGCTCATCATACAAGCCCAACAGGCATCAACCACTTTGGAGCAGGTATAATGACCGTCCATGATTCGATTCAGACGCTGATTGCGAGCACCGAAGCTTTTGATCAGCAGGAACAGGACATCATCCTGCATTTAAATAAGATGCACACTTGGCATCAGCAACTGGCGATCAATCTCAATAAACAACGTATCAATCCCATTGGACTGACATCATATAGTCAGATTGCCCAAGACATCGCAGTACTCAATTCTCAGCTTGAAAGCTATCTCAGCCATTGGGAAACACAATTAGAAACCCTACATGCTGCACAATCCATCGCAGATCATTTTGACGATAAGATTATTTTGCTGATTTTCGGAAAATTCAATGCGGGTAAAAGTTCATTCTGTAATGTATTGGCAGAGTGTTTTCACAGACGTCAGCAAAACGTTGAATATTTTTATCTCGACTCAGGTCAAATTATCCATAGTCAGGAGAGTTTTAAAGAAGGTGCCACAGAAACCACCACACGCTTACAAGGCGTTTGTTTAGCGAATAATCTCATCCTGCTGGATACGCCAGGACTCCATTCCGTTACGCCAGAAAATGCCACATTGACCCAACGCTTTATGGATAGTGCGGATGGTGTCCTTTGGCTCAGTAGTTCCTCCTCACCCGGTCAGGTCAAAGAATTAGCGGCTTTGGGGCAGGAATTACGCCGACATAAACCGTTATTGCCAGTGCTTACACGAAGTGATTATTTTGAAGAAGATGAAGTCGATGGCGACATTTGCCAGATTCTATGCAATAAAACCTCTGACCAACGTTATCTGCAAGAAACCGATGTTCAAACCCGTGCTATTGACCAACTGATCGCAATGCGAGTTGATCCTGTGCTGTTGCAATCGCCAATTTCAACCTCCTCTCAGATGTTGAAAAATGCGGATTTCAATGATCAGGCTATGCAAATGACAGGTTTTAATCGTTTATTTGATGCACTTTTACATTTGATCCAACCTGCTCTGGCTTATAAACAGCGTAAACCTGCGGAAGCCTTGTTACATCATTTACAAGAACAAATTCTAACGCCTTTACAACTTGAGGTTGTGCCACAACTGCATCAATTACAGCAGCAGCTAAGCAATGCTATGAGCGCTTTGCTGCAACATAAACAGCAGATCATTACGCAAACATGGCGCAGTATGATTGCAACCCTGCCAAGCTTATTAGAGCAACATGCCGAGCAGCAAGCGGTGGATGAATTGTATAGTGCACTGACCCAACAGGCTCAACAGCTTCTATCACGACATATTGCAAATACTTTATCGGATTATCAACTGCAATATGCCCCTCTCAGTCCGTTACAGTTTGCTGAGCATCTGGCGTATGAAGTGATTTATGCTGATGATGCAACCGAGATCTTAGCCATTGGCCATGACCATTTATATAGCGAGATCTCACATAGTTTGTGGCAAAAGCTTGATCTATATAGCGATGAAGTTATCGCACAATGCCAAGAACTGCTAAGCAATCTTCAAGAGCAAATTGCCACCATCCAGCAAGGCTTAATCAATGACGAACAGGAACTACAATACATTGCGAATTCATTAAGAATGCAAGGATAAAGACCGATAATGTCATTTTAAAATCATTGCTTTCAAATCATTAACTCAATAGATCTCATGCATAAATCAAAAAAATGATCATGTTGAGTGAATCATATTGGTATTGAAAGTCCCTTCTCCCGTTGGGAGAAGGCGAGGATGAGGGGATTTTTTATTGATCTCAGCGCAGGCCTATACTCGATTAATCCCCATCGAGTTGAAGTGGAATCCCTTCCTCTTCAAAGACCTGTCGAATACATTCTAAAATCTTAGGTAAATAAGGACTTTGATCCATATTTCTCACGGCTAATGAAATAGGACTATAGGCCTCTATATCCAAAATCGGAATATAGACCAGATTTTTCATGCCTATTTCACTAGCGCTTTCAGGAATAATGCATATCCCTTCCCCTGACGACACCAAACCCAAAGCCATATGGATTTCTCGAACTTCAACCATATCTTTCGGTACCAAGCCTAATTCGGTAAAAATGGATTGAATCAAGGTTGAGAAATTAGGCTTCTGTGTGGCTGGATAAGAAAAAATAGGTTCATTGATAATTTGCGATAAATAAATACCTTTATCAATATAACTGGTTAAATGATGATTTTTATGCGCGGCTAGTTTTAATTTCTCTTTGTACAATAAAATGCGCTTAATCGATGGATCACTAATTCTTAAACGACCAAAGCCTAAATCTATTTTACCGAGTTTGAGTGCTTCGATTTGATCCTTGGTACTGTATTCAATCAGCTCAACCTGAATATCAGGGTTATTTTGACGAAATAAATAAATTACCTGAGGCAGTAACGCATACAGCAATGAACTGACATAACCAATACGGACAATTGTATTCATTGAACTAATACGCTTCGCCATAGAGGTGGCTTGCGCAGTATGAGTCAAAATTTGTACCGCATGTTGGTAAAAGAATTGCCCTGCTTCTGTTGTTCTTACTGGACGTGTGCCACGCTCAAATAAAAGAATACCCAGTTCTTCTTCTAACTTTTGAATCTGACGGCTCAATGGCGGTTGAGCAATACATAATTTTTCTGCAGCTTTGGTAATACTCTGCTCTTCGACCACTGTAACGAAATAACGAAGATATCTTAATTCCATCTCTATAAATCCCTTTTATATACCTTTTAAGTATCTAAAAATACCAAAATCGGCCTAGTTAAAGATATTACATTAAATTAGGGTATATAAATAGATTGATACTTAAGAAATAACCACGATGTACAAGTCCATAGAAACGCTGTTAATCGAAATTCCAACGATACGTCCTCACAAGATGGCCGTTGCGACAATGCAAACCCAAACCTTGGTCCTGATTAAAATCACGACTGAAGATGGTTTAATTGGCTGGGGTGAAGCGACCACAATTGGCGGTTTAGGTTATGGCGAAGAAAGCCCTGAAAGTGTAAAAACCAATATTGAAACCTATTTTGCGCCATTGTTAAAAACGCTGTCTGGTGCCAATATTGCCCAAACAATGCAAGTGATCCATCGTAATATCAACGGTAATCGTTTTGCGAAATGTGCTGTTCAAACTGCATTATTAGATATTCAAGCGCAACGTTTAGGTCAACCCCTGAGTGAGATTCTAGGCGGTCGCTTACGTGACAGTATTCCTGTGCTTTGGGTTTTGGCGTCGGGTAATACCGAAAAAGACATTGCCGAAGCAGAAAAAATGATTGCGTTAAAACGTCACAATGTCTTTAAGTTAAAAATCGGATCACGTCCTGTTGAACAAGATGTTGAGCATGTATTGGCAATCAAAAAAGCCTTGGGCGCAGACATCTCAATTCGTGTAGACGTTAACCGTGCTTGGTCTGAACTGAATGCAATTAAAGGGATTCAAATGCTTCAAGATGGTGGCGTTGACCTGATTGAACAGCCTTGTGCAATTCATAATATTGATGCTATGCAACGTCTTAGTCGTAAGTTTGATATCGCGATCATGGCAGATGAATCATTAACTGGTCCACAAAGTGCTTATAACTTGGCAAAAACCAATGCAGCCTCAGTTTTTGCGGTAAAAGTTGCGCAATCTGGTGGTCTGATTGAAGCATGCGAAGTCGGTAAAATCGCCAATCTGGCAGGTATTGATCTTTATGGTGGCACTATGCTTGAAGGTCCTGTTGGAACAATTGCCTCAGCACATGCCTTCTCTACATTTAGCAATCTCGCAGCGGGAACTGAATTATTTGGCCCACTGCTACTGACTGAAGAAATTTTAAAAACACCGCTTCAATATGGCAATTTTGAGCTCAAAATTCCAACTGGTCCGGGCCTCGGCATTGAACTAGATGAAGACAAAATCGACAACCTACGTCGTCAATAATTCAAGGAGCTGACATGCTTTTCCAAGTACGAATGGATGTACACATCCCCCTCGATATGCCCGTCGAAAAAGCCAATGAAATTAAAGCAATTGAAAAGGCTTATTCACAAGATTTACAACGTCAAGGGAAATGGCGTCATATCTGGCGTATTACAGGCCAATACTCAAACACCAGTATTTTTGATGTAGAGAGCAATGAAGAACTCCACAATATTTTACAGGGATTGCCTTTATATCCTTATATGAATATCGAAGTGACTGCCTTAAACCGTCATCCGTCTTCAATTCGAGAAGATGACCATTAAGCAGCGGGTGTAAATTCATTGACTAAATAACTGTGAGATAAGTTCTTTCTCACAGTTTTTTTAAGTTTCTATACATGTCTATCTTTGCTAATGCGGTATGTATAGAAATTTAAAAACATGGATAAAAGGTTCGTCTTATGATTGATAAAAGTAAGCTCTCGTTGACTGAGGTTCTATCACACATCAAAAATGGTGCA
>NZ_WJYH01000091.1:0-6938 GCF_009668065.1 Acinetobacter sp. RIT698 | reverse complement strand
TTTGTTTAAGGAACAGGTTTTTCCTTTATCAGATAAATTGACGGAGATGTTGAATGAACACTATTCACATCAAACTGAACGCCGTGGTTGCGGTTATACGCAGGCTACACGCGTATTGGCTGAGTACATTAATTTTCCGCGTGATCAAGTTGAAGCAACTGATTTAAAAATATTTAAAGATTATGATTTTAAGAAATTAAAAAAAATTCTTGAGCAAAAAAATGCTTATGGTTTAGATATCGATGATTGGCATAACTTAGATCAAAATAAATCGATTCAAAATTTTCTTATTCAAGCCAAAGATGATGAGTTTAAAGCCTTAGTTGAACAAGAAGTTGCAATCCAAGCAAACTTAAGACGCTTATCGCAACAAGCACAATTAGAAGAAAGTCATGTGATTTGCGCTATGTTGGAAGATGTGATTTTACCCAAAACAGCAGATGAAACAGGTTATGTTGAAATTGCGACACTAGACGGTAAGCCTAAAGTGGGTTCATGTCCAATGGCAGAAGCATTTTTCTTAAAGATTGCCCATCGTTCGATGTTAAGACAAGGCTCAATCAATATTTTTGTAGATGATCAAAATCGTCCGCTGTTGATTGAAAAAATGAACATGGGGGATAATCATTCCTGTATAAATTTACAACCTTTATTGATGAATGGAATTCGTATTCCGATTGGTTCTTTATTTTCTGTCGATTATGATATTGAACAAATTACCAACAAAGTCCCCAATCAAGAGTTTAAAGGCTATATTATTCCCTATAAAGAGATTCAAGGTTTTTGGTTTTTGCGATTAACCACTTTAGCCATTTCACCTGAGAATCGACAAAGGGCATTTACGACACATTTTGAACAACAAGTGAATAATGGACTTTTTAGTCCTGACACAACACTTATAAAACAACTCAATGATGTTGCAAAATCACAATTGAGAGCACTCAGTCTCGGATAGCTTTATGTTAAATGTTTGTTTTTCTCCACGCTATTTTGCTCAAACACATACCAATAGCATGGAAAAACTTGTTGCAGTCGCAGAGCAACTACAGCAATTTAATGATTATAAATTTCATGAACCACAACAAATTGATCCAGAAATTTTAAAAGCCTTACATTCACCTAAATATGTCGAGGCTTTTTTAACAGGGCAACCCGCAAAACTGGCAACTTTTGCTGGTTTTAAGCCTTGGAATGAACAATTAAGAGATGCAGTGCTCTCCATCAATGCTGGGCAATTGTTGGCAACTGAACTGGCATTCCAACATGGGATTGCCGCCAATATTGCGCAAGGGTTTCACCACGCCAATTATGAATATGGTGGCTCTTATTGCACTTTTAATGGCTTGGCATTAATTGCACAACATTATGCAAATAAACGTATCTTTATTTTGGATTGCGATCAGCATGGTGGTGATGGGACAGCTGATTTTACCCGCAGATTAGATAATTTATATAATTTTAGTATTTACGGTTTGGCTTTTGGCTACCCCACGTATGAACGTGCGGAAAGCCGCCACATTCATACCAAGCATGGAAGTTTTGCTCAATATACTATGGCATTGCATGAAGCCTTTCAGCGAGCGAATGAGTGGAAAGCCGATATTATTATTTATCAAGCGGGGATGGATTGCCATCAAGCAGATCCTTATGGTTCGGCATGGTTTACGACAGAGTTGATTCAAAAAAGAGAGGAAATAGTGTTTAACCTTGCCAAACGTGACAATATTCCGATCATGTTTGTACTTGCAGGGGGCTATCAGAACTTAGATGATTTAGCAAAATTACATGCTGAAACTTTTCATATAGCGCATCGTACTTATTATGGAAAAAATAAAGACTAAACTCGCTGTTAAACTTGGCTGGAATACCGTATTTTTTGGCTGAATTTAGTAATGTACGATCTGTATAAATCAATACAATGATAATTATTCTCATTTATGGTGGTTATCATGTTTATTCAAAATTTAGAAAACTTTCCAATCGTTCGTATTAGTTATCAAGCTGAAGATGCAGTTTCAGTTGATGAAACAATTGCAATTTATGAATCATTATTGAGTCGTAAAGAAACTTTTGTTTTTATCAGTGAAGGGGCTTTTCCTGAACAAAAAAATGATCATGAAGAACGCAAGCAAGTTGCAGCATGGGTTAAAGCAAAACGTGAAATTCTAAGTCAATATGTGAAAGCATTGATTCATATTGAACCTGATGAAAATATTCGACTTGAGACGCAAAAATTTGCCAATAACTTTATTAAGTTTACAGGCTACCCGATGTTTATTGTAGACAATCAACAACAAGCGCAGAAAGTCATCGACGCTGTTTTAAAGTGATAAATATATAGGCAAACCATGCTTGATAATGTGGATCCTTTTTTTGTAGATCAAATAGACCAAGCAATTATTGTATTAAAAATACATCAGCAAGTTCCTGATTGGGAGCTTGCGTCACATCAGCATGTAAAAAGCCAATTGATGATGACAGTGAATGGCTTAATTACTGTGGAAACACCATCTGGTATTTGGGTTGTTCCTGCGCAACAGGCTTTATGGATTCCATCAAATGTGCCACATAAAGTCAGTAGTTATGGTGTCTCTTGTGGTTATGTTGCATTTATTGACCCCCAACTTGATCATCTTTTAGAACCGAATTGCACCATGTTGCAAGTGACAAATTTGCTGAATGCCTTATTGGAAAGAGTAGAAACCTTGTCTGATACGGTGCTTTCAGAAAAAGACTTCCGTTTGCAGCAATGCCTGTTGGATGAAATTCAATCAGTTGTAAAGCCAACATTTTATTTACCCATTCCACAAGATCTTCGTTTAGTTAAATTGACCCGCCATTTATTAAAGCATCCTGAGCAGAATCAAAGTTTGGCTGAATGGGCAAAGTTATGTTGTATGAGTGAACGAAGCCTTACACGAACTTTTCATCAAACGACAGGGATGAGTATTAATCAATGGCGAAGAAAGTTACATGTTGTATTGGCATTACAGTGGTTAACAGAAGGAGATTCAGTGCATCAGGTTGCAATGAAATTAGGCTATGATAGTGATAGCTCATTTATTGTAATGTTTAAGAAAATAATGCAGCTTTCTCCTCGAAATTATATGCAGCAAAAATAAGGTTTTATTTTCAAATAGAAGTGGTTTTAGCATTTTATCAAAATGAATTTATAACTTTATGAATCATTAAAAGATTTGCACTGTCACATTTTAGCTTGAAGAGTTTAAATTGATTTGCGTAGACGATACCTCACCTTGTGCTACCACATCCTTGCGCTACAAACAAAGCAGTGCTTTGTTCTTGCTCAAGTGTTTTGTTTTACTCAGAATGAAAAAATCCATTTTTAGTAATTGATGAAACATGATCAAATAATAAAAAAAGCGTTGATTTATATTCAGTGAATTATGCTGATGCATATAAAATTTTGAAACCTCTAAAGCTAAAAGTAAAAATTGATAATATCTCCATAAAAAATAGCCAGAATGATCTGACTATTTTTTGTGATTTCAAAGGATTTTAAACTGCTTCATTTACCAATGGGGTTTCAACTGTAAAGTTTGGCGGTGTTAATACCGTTTTTCTTAACTCAGGTGAAAGCTCAGGATAATCAAGCGTGTAGTGTAGACCTCGTGATTCTTTACGCTGCATGGCACAACGAACAATCATCTCTGAAACCATGACCAAATTACGTAGTTCAATCAAGTTCTTACTGACATGATAATCCTGATAATATTCAGTAATTTCTTTCTTCAACATTTCAATACGATGCAATGCTCGTTGTAAACGTTTTGTGGTTCTTACAATCCCGACATAGTTCCACATGGTTTGGCGGAGCTCATCCCAGTTTTGCAGAATCACAACATCTTCATCAGGATTGGTCGATTGTGAAGCATCCCATTCAGGCACGGTCGGTATATCAAAGTGAGGATTAAACTTTGCTTCTATATCCTTGGCAGCACTCATACCATATACAAAGCATTCAAGTAGTGAATTGCTGGCCATACGGTTAGCCCCATGTAACCCTGTATACGACGTTTCACCAATTGCATATAAACCAGCTAAATCAGTTTGGCTATGCTCATCAACCACCACGCCGCCGCAAGTATAGTGTGCTGCTGGAACAACGGGGATCATATCCTTGGTGATATCAATACCGAGTTCTAATAAGCGCGCATATAAGGTCGGGAAATGTTCTTTAACAAATTCAGCCGGTTTATGACTGATGTCTAACCAGACATGACGGATGCCTAAGCGTTTAATTTCATAATCAATGGCGCGTGCAACAATATCTCGTGGAGCAAGTTCGGCACGTTCATCAAAGCGCAGCATAAAGCGTTCACCGTCAGGTAAACGTAAATACGCACCTTCACCACGCATTGCTTCCGTAATCAGAAATGAGCGTGCTTGAGGATGATATAAACAGGTTGGATGGAATTGATTAAATTCCATATTTGCGACACGACAGCCTGCGCGATATGCCATGGCAATACCATCGCCTGTGGCAATATCTGGATTTGATGTATATAAATAAGCTTTCATGGCACCACCACAAGCAAGGGCAGTGAATGGCGCTAAAAAGGTATGAACTTTTTCGTTGTTTTCATCAAGTGCGTAAAGACCCACCGCACGATTGGACTGTTGTTTATGTCCTAATTTATGTGTGGTGATTAAATCAATCGCAATGTAATTTTCAAAAATATGAATATTTTTCTTTTCTTGAGCACGTTGAACCAGTGTGGTCGAAATGGCTTTACCTGTGGCATCGGCTGAATGAATAATGCGACGTTGTGAATGTCCACCTTCACGGGTCAGATGTAATTGTTCATCTTCATCTAATGTAAACTGTACACCATGGTTGAGTAAGAAATCGACAGAAGGGCGACCACCTTCAACGGTATGTTTGACGGCATCAATCTCACATAACTGTGCGCCTGCAATCATGGTGTCATCAATATGCTGTTGAATGGAATCTGTTTCATCAAGTACAGCAGCAACACCACCTTGTGCAAAATATGTGCTTGCATCGGTTAAGGTTGATTTCGCTAAAACAGCAATATTAAAATGTTCAGGCAAAGATAAGGCTAAACTTAAGCCTGCACCGCCACTCCCCACAATAACCACGTCAAATTGATGAGTTGTACTTAAATTAGACATGTCCATCAGCTAATTTGAAAAATGTTTGCTAATAACACTCTTTTTTTTAACAAATTACAATAGTCACATGTGTCAGATTTTAGTATAAATAAGATATTCCAAGACTTTTAATATAAAATTAAGTAAAGTCTTGTTTTATAAAAAAATGTAAACATATTTTTACGTAACGATATTAAATAATATGTTACAAACATTTTTAAGCAAATAATCATCAGATGCAGGTTCGTGAGAAATGAGTAATGGTCTAATACAAAAAGGAATGTATGCAGCAGTATTTACTGTCGCTGCGGCAACATCACAAGTTCAAGCTTCAACACCTGTGGATTTTTCTAACTTGGTTGAACAAGTCAGCCCAGCTGTTGTGAGTGTTAATGTTGTTAAAAAGTTATCTCAGGAAGAGTTGTTACAGCAACAAGTACCTGAAATTCTAAAGCGTTTCTTTGGTAATCAAATCATTATTCCACAACAACGCGCGCCACAAGAAAAGACTGCGTATGGTAGTGCATTTTTTATTAGTAAAGATGGTTATTTACTGACAAATCACCATGTGGTTGAAGATGCATCTAAAGTGACGATTATGTTGAATGATCGCCGTGAAATTGATGCAAAAGTGGTGGGCAGTGATGAACGTACAGATGTGGCATTACTAAAAGTTGAAGGGAATAATTTCCCATCATTATCTGTGGGTAATGTAGATCAACTTAAAGTCGGGCAGCCTGTTCTTGCAATCGGTTCTCCATTTGGTTTTGATTATTCTGCATCAGCAGGGATTGTCAGTGCCAAGTCACGTAATATGATGGGTGAAACCTCTGTCCCATTTATCCAAACCGATGTGGCGTTAAATCCGGGTAACTCAGGTGGTCCGCTATTTAACCAACAAGGTCAGGTTGTCGGTGTAAACTCTCGTATCTTTAGTGGTACGGGGGGGTATATGGGCCTGTCATTCTCTATTCCAATTGATGTGGCAATGGACGTAGTTGATCAGTTGAAAAAGAATGGTAAGGTCACTCGTTCTTATCTTGGTGTAATGTTACAAGATATCGATCGAAACTTAGCGGAAGCTTATAAGTTAGATAAACCAGAAGGTTCGTTGATTACCCAAGTTGCGCCGAATTCACCTGCAGAAAAAGCGGGCTTTAAATCAGGCGATGTGATCCTAAAATATAATGGTTCACCAATATCACGTACTTCAGAATTATTGAATTATTTGAATCGTACTCAACCAAATCAATCTGTTAAGCTTGAAGTTTTACGTGATGATAAACCAAGAGTGATTACAGCAACTTTAACTGTTGCACCAGATGATACCCCTGCAAAAGTTGACAATACCAACACTTCGGCCAAGCCAAATAAAGGGCCTATCATTGGTGTTGCGATTCGTGCCTTAACTGAACAAGAAAAGAATCGTTTAAATGTTAAAGGTGGTGTGTTTATTCAAGATGTGACCAGAGGCGGCTTAGCTGCACAGTCACGGATTTTACCTGGTGATGTGATTACTCAAGTAAATAACAAGAAAGTAAATACACCAAATGATTTTGTTGATGCTATTTCAGAGCTACAGAAAAATACGGTAGCGCGTGTAGCGATTGTTCGTGAAGGGCAACATGCTATGATTGGATTACGTATTCAATAAATACAACTGATCAGAATCAGCCACTCAAAGAGTGGCTTTTTTATATGATCAAGTTTATTTTGCAAATATTTTAAGAATAGCTTTTGAATCAATCCGATATAAAAACCTCAAAGTCAAAATATTTCATTTTTTAGTATTCAATAAATCT
>NZ_WJYH01000090.1:0-7134 GCF_009668065.1 Acinetobacter sp. RIT698 | reverse complement strand
AATTTTGGTAAATTTGGGTCATTAGGAGCTAAAGGTTGACCAAAACTATGTTTTGCTGCTTTGTTATTGGAGAATGATTTTAATAACCATTCTTGGTTCTTTTGTAATAAAAGCCTTAGTTCATCTAGCTCTATATCTTCTGTTATACTAAAAACATGACATTCAAAAAAATTATTGATGAAATCGAAGCCTAGTTTTTCAAGATTCTCTGCACCAAAATCATTATGGCTTTCATTATGAATAATTAGTGCTTTTGCAATTTGTTGAGAATTATCTTGATGATAAGTGAAAACGACCGAACCAGATATTCCTTTAAAATTCTTTTTTTTCTCCACTAAATTGGGAATTGGACTTGAATGGCGATAGTGAATCATAGGTCCGAAAAGTTTAGGTTTATCTAGATCCAAATTAATCCAATCTTTATCCTTTTCGTTGAATCCTCTTGCAATATATGAGTCGGTATAAATTTTTTCATTAATGATTAATTTATCAGCAGCCCTTTCATTAACCTCAATAATCGTAAGATCTTTATTTTTATCATAAAATATTTTACTAATACTTAGTTTTTCTTGACTCCCTTCCTGTAATAAATGGATATTTTCCATAGTAAATTCTTTGGGGCAAGTTCTACAACAGCCATCTTCTTTATTTTTGTAGGGGCCGCAATTATCCTTTTGGTCACAAATACTATGCTTAGATGTTATGACAAATGATTTTGTCTCATCATGTGATAAAAAAAGATACCCCGTAGATTCCGAGTTTAGGGTTTCAACTTTGATTAAACTCTCATGATTCATAGTATATTCAACTAGATAAATGTTTGATAAAAATTGCCAGCTCTATAGAGTTATGAATTTATAACTCAGGAGCTTTTTACTGTTTGAAAAAATTTGCTTTGCTGAAGTGCTGCACTAGTTCTATCACCATGATCACCCAACCAATCAATAATTTTTAAGAATTTTTGTCGTAACTCTATTGGCATAGATTTTTCCTTATCTATAAAAATTTGGATACAGCCAGATATCCTTTGATATACGTGCTCGTCCCAATTTAATACTTCACCTGATGAAATTAATTCTAAAATTTGATCCGCGTATAGATATGATGGATAATTTTGGATTGATTTTTCACACAACTTCAAGAATAAATGAATAATATATTCAGTCCAACCTGCCGCTCGTACATATTTATTCACTAGAGGTAAAATTATCTTAATTTCAGACCAATCACCATTCACAAACCTGCTAGCTAAAGGTGCATTTTGATCTAATGATACAAACATCAGCGATTTTGCAATCTTAGGTAAATCAGAACCTAAAATTTCTCCAGCTCTATAACCTTTTTTATCAAAACACGATGCTTTAAAAAAACGATCCAAACATAAATCTAAAACATCTAACGCATTGTCAGGAATGTTCTGTGCATCATAAATATAACGACAAATATAATTTTCAATGAACGGATAAAGTAACTCCCAACAAGCATCTGTTTTAAGCTTGAGAATTGGCATAAGCAAATGAGATTTGATTTCTTCTGTAGGAAATATTCCAACAACCCTAGCTAAGGCACTAGATAAGCTATGATTCCATTCATAAATAATATCTTTATCATCAAACCTCTGGCTCTCTTCGAGCCAGGAAGGTTCTTGTTTTTCTATAGTCCATTCTAAGCAACTTTTTAAAAAATCGAGAATATAGGTTTGAGAAGTATCATGAAGTAATTTCTCAGGCAGTAAATGAATAACTTTTTCTGAGAACTGATAATCCCATTGAGTATTTGATTTTACCCACTTTGAATAATTTTTATAAAGACCTAATCTAGGCTTATAGCCCACTCTTTGCTTATTTATTATGTCAGTACTTCTTTTATCTCTTTTCTTTTGAATCGTTTCTTCATCTAGTTCTACCCAAGGAGCATCAGGTATTGGTAATGCACACCACTCATCTTCAGATTTAAAATAGCTGTTTAGATGTTCATATACCTGTTTTAACTCTTGTTGTGCTTCTGGATATTTATCTGATCGATAGATTCGATATTTTAAATGATTTTTACATAGAGCAAATGCAAAATAAATTGCAGACCAAGTCAGTTTAGGATGTTTATCAAATAATTTAAGACATTCTTTTAGTGCCACTAATGAAATTTCGTAAGATGGACTCTCTATAATATTGATTAGATTTTTAAACGTTGAATCATCCATACTGTCATGAATAATTTCACTCGATAAAGCCTGTGCAAGAAATTTCTTCGGATGAAAAGTTAAGCAAGCTTGTGGACACCCTACTTCATAAGAACTATATGGTAATCGGACTGCTTGGTTTAAAATATCACGAGCCCATTCTAGATCACTTTCTTTAAGATCTGTTCTAAATACTAAGATCATGGTAGCTAATGCACTAGAAGCGTTTTGTTTCATTCTTCTGGTTACATATGAGTCATCATCTATCTCACAAGAATCAAGAAATAAGCTATCTTCTTCTACAGTTTTTAAGAATTCAATAACTGATTCTATAGTGTAGTTATTTTGAATTATATTAGCTTCTAATGATTTCTCAGCCCAATATGTAATGTTGGAACATATTGAAAATTCATTTAGTTGTTTATGTTCTTCCGATTCAGCTTGCTTTTTATGCTTAGGATGTTCAAAGAAGAAATTAATTTGATTCTCATCAATTTCTTGGTAAAAGTAATTCTTAGTATTGGCATATTCAGCGTAAAAATCAGCCCGCTCTTTTAAAAAATTGATAATAGAGTGATCTGCCTTTTCATGCTCAAAATTAAAAGGAAGATCGGCTTTAAGATTAGATAATTTATCTTTAGTTAAGTCACTAAATTCAGGATTTATAAAGTAATCTAGTAATAATAACTCTAATTTTGATTTGTAATCTTCTTTATTGTAGTGATGAATTACAGTTTCAATATTTTGTTTGAATCGATAATTATCTAATTCTAATATTTTTAAATTAGTAACAAATGGAAATATAGAGTTAGAAATAACTTGCTTGTTTAGAGCTAAAACACTTACTACACCAAGAATTGCTACTGATTCATGCCCTGATGTGATTTTTTGAATGAGTTCATCAAAATCTCTACCCTTTCCAAGCTGATCAAAACCCCATTTTTCTAATGCCATATAGGCCGATGAAATCGCATTATTTATCCAAACAGGTTTTTTCCAGATATATTGCTTTTCATTTCCCCAAAATTCTTGCGCTCCCCAAGGAAATTCAATGATAGTTGGTAGTGGTACTTGTTCAGAAATTTCACATAATTGTTTCCACGCTTGAATAGCATGGTTAGATAGGTCACATATGAGCTGTAATCCATTATCTTCCGAATACTTCAATAATGAAGAAAATGGTTCTTTTAAAGGTGAGCTAGGATAAAAGTGTCTAGATTCATATTTAATTGATAAATTTTCCCAATCCTTACTCTGAATTTGTTGATATGGTGCTTGATGAAAAAATAAGGCACGACGATCAATCCTTAATTGTTCTTCTTCTGATCTTTCTTCTTCAGGTTTAGCCAGTAACTCTTGATAATATTGCTTTGTTCTTTGATAGCTCCTTTCCTCACGTTCTATACGTGCTTTAGGCAGTTCATCTAATAAAAATTTTAGCGTTAAATCAGCAAGTAATTTTGGATGATGTTGTGAAATAAGGGGTGAAGCACCTACTATATGTGCATAAATATCTCTAGATACTTCATTTTCCAAGAGTAGAAAGTTTAAATATCTTTCCATGTAGGATGGATTTGATTGTATTGAAACTAAAATTAAATTAATTAGCCTAGACTTAAAATCTTTTAAGTTAACTATTTGTCCCCAAGTGCTAGATCTCTCTTTTTTAGAAATTTCTAAAAGCCAGTGAATTGATACCTCCAAAAGCATTTCAGACATTTGATTTGAAGGTATATGAATACCTACATACTGCCAAACCTCAAAAACTCTTAATATTTGCGGATATAATTGATGTGGAGTACTTGGTATTGATGTCAAAACATATTCTAAAAGTGTCCGCCATAAGAATGCATCAGATGGCCAAGGGTGTTGAATAGCAAATTGTAATTTATCAGGCTGTTCCAAGAATATTGGATTTGCCTTGGTTTTCTCTGCTTGAAACCATGTTAATAACTTATTAAAAAGATCGAAATCCTTTTCGTATAAAACTTGTGTATATCCTCTACTCAACTCAATGAATTTTGGGTGTCCGATTGGTCCAATCAGCCATGCTCTTAACCATTGTGATCTGAGTTCTTTAAATTTTGGGTTTTCTAAATGATTCACCCACTGATCATCAATAAATTCTCGTTGTGCAAGCAATTCTACAACCCTACTTATATAAGGAGGTTCCCCAAAGGTTTCTATTTTATTCAACCAGTTTAGTTCTTCTTCTAAAAGAAGATAAAATAATGACCACTCATAAAATATGTCATGTGTAAAATCAACAGTAGAACTTTTAGAATTTACATGAACTATCCCGTCTACTACCAAGCTATCTAAAGCGTCGATAGGTTGAATCTCTCTACGCTTGACACTACTGCTAAGGTTTAGAGATTTAAGTTCAGAAAGTCTTTTTAAAAAATCTTGTCGATTGTAAATAGATTGACCAGTTTCATTAAATCCGCCTCGTTTCCACCATGCATCAATTAGTTCTAATTCTGACTCTGGTTCAAAACCATTGGCTTTTAAGTTGGTTAAAACTTTAGCAAAAAACGGACGTCTAATGATCTCTTTGACTTTACTATTACTGAATAATAACTGCTGAATACTTGGAATTTTTTGAGCTAATGCGCAACACTCATCATCATTTAAAAGTTCTATGTTGATAGTTTGGATATTAGTATTCTTTAAAAGAGTACCGATCCATATTTTTAATGTTTCAAGTCCAGTATCTCTTAAAGTTGTAACAATTTTCCAATTGGTTAAATCGGGATTGTTAAAAATTGTACGAATTAAATCTTCAATAATGGGTTTGCTGTTTTCACTAACTCTGTCTATACCATCAATAAAGACAATAGGAGTTCCCCCAACAACTTCCAAACTTATTAGCCAGTCTGAAATTGAAAAACTTGGTAGTCCAACTCTAGATAGATATTCTAACCAATTATTACTTCCCGTAAGTTGATCTGATTTAATGAATAAAAATGGTAAATCATTAGCTTTTGACTCAGCGATTTGTCTTAGAAGAACTGATTTACCTGTACCAGATAAACCTGTAATTTGGATAAATCTGCCTGAGTTTAATTTTTCTTCAAATTCATTATGTAATGCAGGTCTAGTTAATTCAAAATCCTCAATTGTTTTAAGCACCTGGTCCAAGCTCTGTTGACTAATTTCTTTGATCATCTGTACTTCTGGAATATAAAGCCTTTGATCAAATACTTTACATTCAAAAAATTTATTAATTTCACTGAAATTTAAAGTATCAAGACTTTCAGCTCCAAAGTCATTATGGTTTTCATTGTGAATGATCAGTGCTTTGGCTGTCGGGTACTTTTCATGATGTGTAAAAATTACAGAACCTGATATTCCATGAAAATTTCTCTTTTTTTCTATTAGATTTGGGGTTGGATCTGAATGTAAGTTGTAATAAATAAGTGTATCAATGACTCTAGGTGCATCAAATACTAAGTTGGTTATTCCAGATTCTAAGCTATTAAAACCAGAAGCTACATAGAGGTCGCTACAGCTTTTTTCGTTAATTACTAGTTTATTGGTAGCAGTTTCAGTGACATGTACAATTACTAAATCTTTTGCTTTTTCATAATAAATTTTTTCTATATGAAGAGCTGATGTATCACCGTTATTAAATAATTGAATATCTGTTGTATCAAATTCTTTAGGACAGACTCTACAACATCCATCCGTATTACTTAGATATAAGTCACAACTATTCCTTTGGTCACAGATGCTATGTTTTGATGTAATAACAAATGACTTCTCATCATCAAATGACTTGAAAAAATATCCACTGGAGTTATCTGTCAGTGTGTGAACTTGTATTAGGTTATTTGTATTCATAGCTAAGTGTGTTCACTCCATTAGAAGGATAGTTTTCATTAATATCAAAACCTAGACTTTTACACTCTTCAATTTTTGCTAATAGATTAGAGCTATTTGAGCTTAAATGAATAGTTGGATTGTTATCGAAACTTAGAATTCTAGCTAAGGTAATGTTATTAGGATGCTTATTCTTTGTTTCATTATCAGCACATAAGATATATTCAGTTTTTCCAATAAGCTCTAGTAAATTGATACTTGTATTATGTTCACTACCATGATGTGAAATCTTTACCACATCAAATTGATGTTTTAAAAAACCTGCGATATTTAAACCTTCTATAACATCTTCAGCATGAGCATCCCCTAGAAAAAGCCCCGAGAAGTTTTCATATTCAATGACCAATCCAATACTTGATTTATTAGTAATAGATATATCTTTTATAAAAGTATCTTGACCAGATTGTATTTTTTGTAAAACTTCCGCAAGTTTTATTTCTTCAGTTTTCGAACTTGAAATTTGTTTTTGCCTTTTCTTTTTTTCTTCTCTTTCTTTTTTAGCATCAGCATCCTTTAACATTCGCTCTAGGATTTCAGCTGTTGGTGTTATTGCGGTTAACTTAATATCTTTGAATATTAACGGAGTAGAATTTCTTGTCAAACATTGAATTTGAATTCCACGTTCTTCCAGTAATTTTTGTCTAAGAAGATTATCTTGGTTATATGAAATTTGTTTCTGTGAGCTTTTTATAATGTCAGGAATATCTTGGAGACTATTAAAAATAATAGTGTTAATTTTGATAGAAGTATCGAGCAAAAATTCAAATCCACCGATGTGGTCATCATCATTATGAGTGACTATCGCTATATCAATAACACTATTTTCACCTAAAATCTTTTCTATATTAGCTAGTACATCTCTACGAGCTTTGAATGATTTTGGACCACAATCGATCAGAATTTTTGAATGATCGAAATCAAGAAGAAGACAATCTCCATGAGTCGCATCTATTACATGAATTTTTAACATTTAATACTTATGTAAAATGATGATTTATAAGTATTTTATCTATTTATATTAAAAATGGAATCATTTTTTAAAGCAAGTTCATGAAGTTATTTTCAATACATTT
>NZ_WJYH01000009.1:0-105595 GCF_009668065.1 Acinetobacter sp. RIT698 | reverse complement strand
ATCTTTTAAAACTGTATATCTTGATTAAAGAAAATCTTTTAAATTCGGGCGAACCCCATTCCAAATATAAAATGCTTCTATGGCTTGCCCAACCAACATCCCGAAGCCTTCTGAGCTTGGAATCTGGCGCGCTTTGGCTTGATCGATAAAGCTTGAAGGTTTGCCATAGGCCATTTCATAAGCATGGTGAAAGGTTAAAGTTTCAGGAAGAATCAGTGTATCACCCGTTAAGCTTGCCGAAGTCGCATTGATAACAAGATCAAATTGCCCATCTAATTCATCTAGGCTACAAGCGGAAAGTTCTGCTTCAGGAACAGCGCTTTGTAAATCTGCCACCAATTGTTCCGCACGTGAACGGGTACGGTTGGCAATCACAATCTTTTTAGCTCCCGCTTTTACCAGAGGGTAAACCACACCGCGAGTTGCACCGCCTGCACCAATAATCAAAATATCTGCGTTGTCTAAAGTCCAGTCTAGCGCTTTAATCGCATCGACTAAACCTTGTCCATCCGTATTGTCACCATGCAATACCCCGTTTTCCATCCAAAGCGTATTGACTGCCTTGGCGATTTTTGCACGTTCTGTCAGTTGTTGGCATAAGGCAAAAGCTTGTTCTTTAAATGGCACAGTAACATTCATACCTACACCATTGTGAGCAAAGAATTCAGTTACACTTGTGGTAAAGCCATCGAGTGGAGCAAGACGTTTTACATAGTTGAGATCAATACCAGTCTTTTCTGCAAAGGCATGGTGTAGTTCAGGTGAACGAGAGTGTTCAATCGGATTTCCAATGACTGCGAAAAGTTTACTCATGCCAAATGTCCAAGTATTGATTGTGTTGATTTTTAGAGAATGTCGACAATATACGTGAAAATGGATGACACAACCAAATTATATGCGGTTTAGCTTATGCTAAAATTTGAATAAATTGATGATTTAGAGCGTTTTTTTAATCGCGCTAAAGCTTGTTTTTAAGAGGAAGGTTTTGAGGGAAATGTTGTGCTTCAAAAATGATGCTTTATGGATTGCAAACTGACTCTAAGAAATCAAGAAAAATCATAGCAAAAACAACGAGAAAACCAGCAGATAAAACAACACTAGAAGTAATTGAGATACTGTCAGAAAGAAGGTCTTTGGAAATGATGGTGGTTGAAATGGAGCATGCTAATAAAAATAAAATACTGAATGAAAGACTAACCTTGTGATTTTCTAATAAATTCCTCATACCTACCTCTGGTTTCTACTGCTATAATATTCTTTAAACGCTAAGACTTTTTTCAAAAAAATTAAGGAAATTTTAAGGTTGGTATCTTAGCTCAAGTTTGAGCATATATTAAATTAAAAAAGTATTCTTATCGTGAATTATTCTCATTTTAATTGTGAGTAAATCTTTCAAGCGTTATTTTCTCAGAAGTATTCAGCGGTTTAAGTGAAAAAGCTATCTTGAATGAAAGATAGCTTTTTAAACGATGAAGCATAAATGGCGGGAGATTATTTTAATATCGACAACCAGTCTTTAGGCTTTAAATAATGATCAGTGAGGCATTTTTCTGGGCTATTTTCATCCCATTCTGGGCGATAAGACCAAGCTGCAAGCGGTGGCATGCTGACCAGAATAGATTCAATTCGACCACCAGTTTGTAAGCCAAATAAAGTCCCGCGATCATAAACCAAATTATATTCAACATAGCGACCACGACGATACAGTTGGAAGTCTCGTTGGGCTTGTGTAAATGATTTATCCTGATTTCTTTGGAAAATAGGCAAAATAGCATTTAAATAACCATTAGCGACCGCTTGGATATATTCAAAGCATTTTTCAAAATCCCATTGATTTAAATCATCAAAAAACAAACCCCCAATACCACGTTGTTCATCACGATGTTTTAAATAGAAATAATCATCACACCATTGTTTATGTTCCGCATAAATTTCTTCACCAAACGGTGCGCACAGATCAAATGCTGTTTGGTGCCAAGATAAAACGTCTTCATCATTTGGGTAAAAAGGCGTGAGGTCAAAACCACCACCAAACCACCAAATTGGTGCTTGTCCTTCAGGTTCTGCAACAAATAGCCGTACATTGGCGTGAGATGTTGGAACATTGGGATTTGTTGGATGAATGACCAAAGAAACACCCAAGGCTTGTGCTTTGGCTCCAGCAATTGCTGGATGTCGTTCTGTTGCTGAAGCTGGCAGTTTGGAAATGTTGATGTGAGAAAACATCACCCCGCCTTTTTCGATCACAGTACCATTCTGTAGAACACGTGAACGACCACCACCGCCTTCAGGGCGTTGCCAGTCATCAATTTCAAATGTTGCAGTGCCGTGGCCTAATTTTTCTTGTTGCTCTAGGGCAGAGCAGATTCGAGCTTGTAAATCTGTTAGGAAATCACGAACACGTTGAATATCTGCAGAAGTCGGGTTTTGCATGATCATCCTCAAAGGAGAATTGAAAAATTTTCTACATCAAAACATAAAACGCTAAAAAAACAAAACCAAGTCATCATAAAGGCATGTTTTGAACTTGGTGTGAATGAATCGAATGAGCCTAAAAAATCTTTGGATATCGCGGATACACGCTAGGCAATCCCGAGCAATTCGCTAGGTTGAAATCTATCTTTAAGCTCAGCACAATGTATTGAGGATAAATTCAATTTTTGGGTTTATTTCATTTTGAATGTTAATTGCGTATCGAGCAGTGAATATGAGTTGTTCCTTGATTCAAAAATACAATGTTGCTGGACCCCGTTATACCAGTTATCCAACGGTTCCATATTGGGAGGAGGCATCATTTTCGCTGCAACAATGGAAACAGACCTTAAAGCGCTCTTTTGATGAGTCTAATCACGTTGAAGGCATCAGTCTTTATATTCATTTACCATTTTGTGAAAGTCTATGTACATTTTGCGGATGCCATAAAAAAGTCACGAAACGGCATGATGTTGAACAACCCTATATTCAAGCCGTTTTAAAAGAATGGGATTTATATTGTCAGTTGTTAGCAGACAGACCCATCATTAAAGAAATCCATTTGGGTGGTGGAACACCAACATTTTTTTCAGTTAAGCATTTACAACAATTAATTCAGGGTATTTTAGCCAAAGCCAATATTGCGGCTGGTTATGAATTTAGTTTTGAAGGGCATCCTAATAATACCACGCGAGAACACTTACAAGCCTTGTATGAGCTCGGTTTTCGCCGTGTCAGCTATGGGGTGCAAGACTATAATGAGACTGTTCAGAAGGCCATTCATCGTGTCCAGCCCTTTGAAAATGTAGAAAGAGTGACGCAATGGGCACGTGACATTGGCTATACATCGATTTCCCATGATCTGGTTTTTGGTTTGCCATTTCAAAATTTAGCAGATGTGTTGCATACCATTGATTTGACTAATACGTTAATGCCAGATCGCTTGGCTTTTTATAGTTATGCGCATGTGCCTTGGATTAAGGGCAATGGACAGCGTGGGTTTAAAGATCATGATGTGCCCAAAGATGGAATGAAGCGAACCCTGTATGAAGAAGGGAAAAAGCAACTTTTAGCCCATGGTTATCATGAGATTGGAATGGATCATTTTGCTTTAGATCGAGATGAGATGTATCAAGCATTTCATGCAGGTACTTTGCATCGTAATTTTATGGGCTATACCTCATCAAAAACACAAGTCATGATCGGATTGGGCCTATCTTCAATCAGTGATAGTTGGTATAGCTTTGCACAGAATGAGAAAAATTTAGAAGCCTATTACAGCTCTCTTGAAAATGATGAAATTCCTGTGGTGAAAGGGCATGTGTTAAGTGTCGAAGATTTAAAGATTCGTCAGCATATTTTGAATTTGATGTGTACCTTTCAAACCTCTTGGTCAGATCAAACGATGGATTTTGCTGAGCGTGGTGATGTGATTCAACAGCTTGTTGAAATGCAGCATGATGGTTTATTGAACATTGAAGCGGATCGGATTGTGATCACGGAGCAAGGGAAGCCTTTTGTCCGTAATATTTGTATGGCGTTTGATTTGCATTTAAAGCGTAGAAAGCCTGAAACGCAAATTTTCTCGATGACGATTTGATATCAATTAATTAAGCTGATTTTGTATCAACTTGAGTCATACATGTTGGTTCTATCGAGGGGCGACAGGGATGTCGCCCCATTGTGTGTTGAACTAGGACTGAGCTCTCACTTCACCGAAGATCTGATCACTTGTATCTAAGCAAGACGTCTATGATTAAAAATCATCTTTCTCATACATATGTGACATACGATCATGTTTGGTTTTTAAATAATCTTCATTGAACTTATTTAAGCCCACTGTCAACGGTACACGGTCTAATACATCAATACCTAAATCTGTTAAAGCTTTTAATTTTAATGGATTGTTGGTAATTAGCCTGACTTGTTTAACCTGTAAATGATCGAGCATGATGCTACACATATCATATTTACGTGCATCAGCAGGTAGGTTTAACAATAAATTTGCATCAACGGTATCATGCCCTTGATCTTGCAAAGCATAAGCACGGATTTTATTGGTCAAACCAATACCACGACCTTCTTGGCGCAAATATAAAATCACACCTTGGCCTGCATCATTCATCATTTTCATGGTGTTGTGCAATTGAGGGCCACAGTCACATTTTAATGAACCAAAGGCATCGCCAGTTAAACATTCTGAATGAATACGAACTAAAACGGGGTTTGTAGGCGCGATTTCTAAACCCTTAGAAAGAGCAACATGCTCTTCACCTGTTTGTGGATCTTGAAATACAGAAATTTTAAAATCACCATAAGCAGTGGGTAATTTTGAAGTGGCAACAAACTCTATTGACACAGAATCTTCCATCTATTTGTTTAGAAATTGGCTAAAGTATAGCGTAATGCTTGGACATTGGTAGGTTTGTAAAGCATGTTTTTATAGATAACATTGCTATAAAAATTTCTTTTTTGTATAAAGCACACGATAATAGTTGATATATAGATAGATTATTCATGATAATTGACACCAAGAGCACACTTGCTGACTTGGAAGTTCCAATGACGCATCATTATAAATGTGGCTGATTGAATGTGATATCATTGGTTCTCACAATCATGCTAACCCGTTTACCTAGCTAGATTTGCCAGGCTTTAGAAGGCTTTGCCACATATGTTGTATACCGAAATACCTAGTCATCGTCCTGTTACGCCTTTGTTGAATGAAATTAATCATCCTCAACAATTACGTCAGTTTGAGCAAAGCCAATTGCCGCAGGTCGCAGACGAATTGCGTCAATTTATTTTGTATGCTGCTGGACAAAGTGGCGGGCATTTTGGTGCAAACCTTGGCGTTATAGAATTAACAGTCGCCTTACACTATTGTTTTGAAACTCCACGAGATCGTTTAGTTTGGGATGTGGGCCATCAGGCGTATCCACATAAAGTCCTTACAGGACGCCGTGAGCAATTGATGACCATCCGTTCTAAAGATGGATTGGCGGCTTTTCCAGCACGGGATGAATCTGAATTTGACACTTTTGGTGTAGGACATTCATCGACTGCAATTTCTGCTGGCTTGGGTATGGCTTTGGCACGTCGTTATCAAAAAGACCCTTGTGAAGTTGTTGCCATCGTTGGTGATGGTGCGATGACTGCTGGAATGGCATTTGAAGCCATGAATGATGCAGTGGCGCATAATGCTGATTTGATGGTGGTGCTCAATGACAATGATATGTCGATTTCATGTAGCACGGGTGGTTTTGCAAAGCATTTAGCTGCAATTTGGGAACAAGGGCAATTCATCAATATTGATGAAGAAGGGCAAGCTTTTGTACAGGATTGCCCTGAATGGAACTACAACTCTCGTTTACATCAATCTGCGACTGATGCTGCGGATAATCTATTTAAAGCGATTGGTTTTGATTATTTTGGCCCATTTGATGGTCATGATGTGGAGCAACTGGTACAAGTCTTTAATGCGCTGAAAAAGCGTAAAGGGCCACGCCTGATCCATGTCTATACCGTGAAAGGTAAGGGTTTTGCACCTGCTGAAGCGGATCAAATTAAGTATCATGCGATTGGCAAAATTAATGCATCAGCAATTAAAAATGTAGCGCCAAAATATTCAGATGTATTTGGGCAATGGCTTTGTGATGAAGCTGCACAAGACGACAGATTACTCGCAATTACGCCTGCCATGTGTGAAGGCTCAGGCATGGTACAGTTTGCTAAACAATTTCCAGAGCGCTACTTCGATGTTGCTATTGCAGAACAGCATGCAGTGACATTAGCTGCGGGTATGGCGTGTGAAGGATTGAAGCCAGTTGTGGCAATTTATTCAACCTTCTTACAACGCGGTTATGACCAGCTGATTCATGATGTTGCTTTACAAAATCTTGATGTGACCTTTGGTATTGATCGTGCAGGCTTAGTCGGCGAAGATGGTCCTACGCATGCTGGTGCGTATGACTATGCTTATATGCGTACTGTACCCAATATGGTGATCATGGCGCCAAAAGACGAAAACGAATGTCGCCAAATGTTGCATACAGCATATCTATACAAAGGCCCAACTGCAGTACGTTATCCACGCGGTAACGGTTTAGGTGTGGAAATTCAACAACAGTTGATTGAGCTGGAAATTGGTAAGGCTGAAGTATTGTTAGAACTCAATACTGAACACGAAGAAGGTATCACGATTTTGGCCTTTGGTAGTCGAGTTCAACCTGCGCTTGAATCAGCCAAACAACTGGCACCAAAGTTGGATATTGCAATTCGTGTGATCAATATGCGTTTTGTGAAACCATTGGATGAACAAATTATTCGTGATTTAGCAGACAAAACTCACTTATTTGTAACTGTTGAAGAACATGCTGTAATGGCGGGTGCAGGTAGTGCGGTCAATGAGTTCTTGGCACAGGCGCAAATTGTGAAGCCAATTTTAAACCTAGGTTTACCTGATGAATTCCTCGCACAAGCAAGCCATTCTGAAATGCTCCAAGACTGTGGTTTAGATGTAAAAGGTATTCAAAACTCGATTGAACAGGCTTGGTTAAAGCTGGTACAACACGTTTAACCTCATGTAAAAGTTAAAGTTGTAAAATTTTAGCAACAAAATTTCCCAAAAAGCGCCGATATTTGCTAAAATGTCGGCGCTTTTATGCATTATTCTTTATCAGTATCTTCAAATTTGTAGTGGGTGTTCAATGGAACCTATGGTGGTGATGGCTGCGCGTGCGGCTCAGTTAGTTGGTCAAGAGCTTTTAAAAGCGCATCAAAATCGTCATAAACTCGATCTACAAGTCGAAGAAAAAGGTATTGATGGTCCAGTAACTCGTGTAGATCGTTATATCGAGCAGTTGACTATTGATACGCTTCGTAAAAGTTATAAAAATCACAGCTTCCTTGGTGAAGAGTTTGGGCTACAAGAAGGTAAAGGTCACGATGCTGATTGGTGTTGGGTGATTGATCCTCTTGATGGTACTTTAAACTTTATCAATGCTTTCCCACATTTCTGTGTATCTATTGCAGTTCAACATAAAGGTGTAACTCAACACGGTGTTATCTATGACCCTGTGAAAGATGAGCTATTCTCTGCAAGCCGTGGTCGTGGCGCAATGTTGAATCAACGTCGTATTCGTGTGAATGTTAAAGACAGCCTTGAAAATACCTTTATGGGTGTAGGTCATGCTTACCGCGCTAAACGTAATGGTGAGATTGTTTCTTATGCGAAAAACCATTTTGAATCATTATTAAATGTAACTGAAGCTGGCGCACAATATCGTCGTGCAGGTTCTGCTGCATTGGACTTGGCTTATGTTGCGGCTGGTCGTTTAGATGGTTATTTTGAACTCGGTTTAAAACCTTGGGATATCGCAGCAGGCGAGCTTATGGTGAAAGAAGCGGGTGGTACAGTCGTTGATGCTCGTGGTGGTTCAGATTCTATGGAAAATGGTCAAGTGATTGCGTGTTCTATGAAAATGTTAAAACCATTGATGCAAGCTGTTGTTCCTGCTTGGGGTGAAGCTGCGAAGTAATTTATACTTGTGTAGATTGAGTTTTAAAAAGCCTTCATCTTTATGAGGGCTTTTTTATGGGTTGCGATTTAATGCGATACTATCAATAGTGAATGTCGTTGTTTAAACTTTCGTGATTGCAAGACTTAGCGAATAGTACTTATATAAAAATAATACAACTTATTGGGGGACGCTAAGAGTGCATATCATTGGCAATCCAATACGATTATTCTAGGCGAGTTTACCGTGGAGTGTTTAGCGGTAGCTGTAGCAGATATTTTTGAGGATGAAAGTTTAGCTGTAGATCAAGTTTTTTATTTAATTCCTGATGATAATGAATGACTTAATACAATACAGGAAAAAACAATAAAACTTCGTGACATTATTATAAATTCTGCTATACTCTGCGCACGCACTAAATTTCGTTCATTACCTGAACATTTCTCTTCTATATTGTGTATGCGCGTCCGGTCCAAAGAGAGGACAATATTTCGCGCCCCACCCAATCGCTTAAGCGATTCCTTCAGGTTGCGGCTGTTATCAAATGTGCGTTATACGCATCGTCGTTCTCGGATCGCCGCTGATTCTATATTTTCAGCGATTATTGCTGTGCCGCTTTTTGCCGATGTCCATCAGACCATATATTAATGGAGCACCCACATTAGGGTGAATATCTCTATGAGCAAAACTTTTGCTGAATTTTCATTAGACGAGTCGCTACAGAAAGCACTCGAGAGTCTTGGTTTTACTACGCCGACTCCTGTTCAAGAACTATCTATTCCAGCGGCTTTAGAAGGAAAAGACCTTCTAGTATCAAGCCAAACTGGTTCTGGTAAAACTGCTGCATTCTTACTCCCTACGTTAAACGCTTTAGCTGGTCAAGATACTTTTGTACCATTTAAAGATCGTATGAAAGCAGTAACTCAACCAAATATCTTGGTGATTTCACCTACTCGTGAACTTGCACAACAAGTATGTCAAGATGCGATTGCATTTGTACGCCATATGAAAGGTGTACGTGTTGCAGCAATCATGGGTGGTATGCCTTTTGGTAAGCAAATCCAACAATTAAAAGGTGCACAAGTTGTTGTTGCGACTCCAGGTCGTTTACTTGATCTTGTAAACCGTCGTCAAATTAAACTTGATTTAGTTGATGCTTTAATCGTCGATGAAGCTGACCGTATGCTTGACTTAGGTTTCTCTGAAGACCTAGAAGCAATCAGCGATTTAGCTTTAAATCGTAAACAAACATTAATGTTCTCTGCAACATTTGCACCACGTATCATTAATCTTGCTGAACGCATGATGAACGAACCTGAACGTATTGCAATTGAAACAGGTCATTCTACAAATACTGATATTACCCAAACTTTACATTGGACTGATGGCTTTGAGCATAAGAAAAAATTGCTTACGCATTGGTTAAATGAAGAAGACGTAGATCAAGCAGTTGTATTTGCTTCAACTCAAGAAGATACAGATATGCTTGCTGAAGAGCTTGCAGAAGCTGGTCTTTCAGTTGTTGCGCTTCATGGTGCTATGCCACAAACTGTACGTAACCGTCGTTTACGCAGTATCCGTGAAGGTCGTGCAAAAATTCTTGTTGCTACAGACGTAGCTGCTCGTGGTCTTGACGTACCAACAATCTCTCATGTAATTAACTTCGGTCTTCCAATGAAGAATGAAGATTATGTGCATCGTATTGGTCGTACAGGTCGTGCGGGTCGTACTGGTAAAGCAATCACTTTAGCAACTTACCGTGAACGCGGTAAGATCCGTGCTTTAGAAGATTATTTAGAAGCGCGTTTAAGTGTTTCTGAAATCGAAGGTTTAGAGCCATCTCCACCTCCAGCTCGCGGTAGTCGTGATGGTGGCGGTCGTGGTCGTAGTAACGGTGGCGGTCGTCGTGAAGGCGGTCGTGGCGGTTTCGGCGGTGGTCGTCGTTTTGAAGGTGAATCAAACTTCAAACGTCGTGAAGGCGGTGATGATCGTCCACGTCGTAGCTTCGATGACAAACCACGTGGTGATCGTCCATCTTATGGTGATGATCGTCCTAAGCGTGATTTTGGTGATCGTCCACCACGCCGTGAAGGTGGTTTCGGTGATCGTCCACAACGTTCATTCGGTGGTGAAGATCGTCCTAAGCGTGATTTTGGTGATCGTCCACCACGCCGTGAAGGTGGCTTCGGTGACCGTCCACAACGTTCATTCGGTGGCGAAGATCGTCCTAAGCGTGATTTCAACTCTGATCGTCCACGTCGTGAAGGCGGTTTTAACGATAAACCTCGTTTTAACTCGAATGATGACAACCGTGGCAACAGCGTAGATTACAAACCACGTCGTGAAGGCAGTTTTGCTGATCGTCCTAAGCGTGATTTTGGTGATCGTCCACCACGCCGTGAAGGTGGTTTCGGTGACCGTCCACAACGTTCTTTCGGTGATGATCGTCCTAAGCGTACATTCGGTGGTGAAGACCGTCCTAAGCGTGAATTTAATTCAGATCGTCCTAAACGTGCGTTTGGCGGTGAAGATCGTCCTAAGCGTGAATTTGGTGGTGAAGACCGTCCAAAGCGTGAATTCAATGCAGACCGTCCGCGTCGCAAATTCAACGATTAATTAGATATTTTTAATAAAAAACCAGCCTAAAGGCTGGTTTTTTATTGCAAGTTGAAAAGTATTTGGTAGAATAAAGTGTGACATAGTTCAATTTATTTAATAAAACAGTTAGACTTAACTTATGAAAAATTGAATCTAATAAAGTTGATGATTTCTTTGAGGTAATTATGTTATATATGTTCTCACTTTTATTGATCTCAAATGTTGGGTACTTTTTTTATAGCCTGCTTTTTAGATAATCTATTTGCTCATTAAATAAAATTTAAAAGTAAAAAACTAAAAAAATAGCCCAAGTAACCTTGTTTATAAAGATGAATATTCTTTATGATTTTTTATTATCTTTTAATTACAAAACATATAGATATTTAAGAGTATAGTATGTGGGCTGATAAATGCAGGAAAAAGTTCAGCTATGAATAAACACAGTCATTCCGAAGCTGAAGCTTTAATTGAAGTCAAAAATTTAAGTTTTAACCGAGGTGAACGCGTTATCTACGATAATGTGAGTTTGCAGATTCGTCGTGGGCAAATTACCGCAATCATGGGACCATCTGGAACGGGTAAAACAACCTTATTACGGCTCATTGGTGGTCAGCTTAGCCCAGATGCTGGTGAAGTACGACTTGATGGGAAAAACATTGCTTCGATGTCACGTAATGAGCTTTTTGCTGCACGTGCGCGTATGGGGATGTTATTTCAGAGTGGTGCGTTATTTACCGACATGACCGTCTATGAAAATGTTGCTTTTCCCATTCGCGCACATACAAAATTACCAGAAAATTTAATTGCTGAGTTGGTGGCGCTAAAATTAGAGTCGGTTGGTTTGCGTGGTGCTGAAAAGTTGATGCCCGCAGAACTTTCTGGCGGGATGAATCGACGCGTGGCGCTTGCTCGTGCGATTGCGCTTGACCCAGACTTGATTATGTATGACGAACCCTTTGCTGGGCAAGATCCGATTGTGATGGGGGTTTTGACCCGATTAATTCGATCATTACGTGACGCTTTAGATCTAACAACAATTATTGTTTCACATGATGTTGATGAAACATTATCAATTGCTGACTATATTTACGTTGTGGCTGAAGGTAAGGTGCAAGGCGAGGGGACACCTGAGCAATTGCAACAACACGCTTCTCCATTTGTACAGCAATTTTTAACAGGTTCAGTTGAAGGTCCTGTTGATTATCAATTTAGTCATCAAGCCTATTTAAGTAATGAGGTTAGTTCATGAATGCTATTGCCTTATTGGGTAGACGCGTTCTAGAACGTGTTCAGGGCATTGGTGTTGCAATGCTCATGTTGTTGCGCATTTTATTCTCTTTGCCAACAATACTTGGTGTAAAACTTTTCATTTATCAGATGTATCGAGTAGGCGTACTGTCTTTATTGATCATTGCTGTATCTGGTCTGTTCATCGGTGCAGTACTCGGTTTGCAGATGTATAACATCTTGGTCACTTTTGGTAGTGAAGCCATGTTGGGCGCGGCTGTGGCTTTAACCTTGTTACGTGAACTTGCGCCTGTTGTGGCAGCCTTGCTTTTTGCTGGTCGTGCTGGCTCTGCTTTGACTGCTGAAATTGGCCTAATGAAGGCAACTGAACAATTATCCAGTATGGAAATGATTGGTGTTGATCCGTTAAAGCGTGTGATTTCTCCACGTTTATGGGCAGGTATTGTCAGTTTACCGATGCTGTCTGTGATCTTTGCTGCGATTGGTATTATGGGTGGCAAAATGGTCGGTGTTGATTTTCTTGGCGCAGACGAAGGCTCATACTGGAGTGGTATTCTGAGTAGCACCCAGTTTATGAAAGATGTGTTTAACGGGACCATCATTAAAAGTTTAGTATTCGCTTTAATTTGTACTTGGATTGCGGTGTATCAAGGTTATGCTTGTGAACCAACATCTGAAGGTATCGCAACATCTACGACACGTACTGTTGTGTATTCATCGTTATGTGTTTTAGGTTTTGATTTCGTGTTGACTGCGGTCATGTTCGGAGGTGTTTAATGAAATCACGTGCTAGTGAGCTGACCGTCGGTATTTTTGTCATCATTTTTGGTCTTGCTCTATTCTTTTTAGCCATGAAAGTGAGTGGTTTGGTCGGTACAAACTTAAAAGACAGTTATGAAATGACTGCAACATTCGACAATGTGAATGGTTTAAAACCGCGTGCCAAAGTGACCATGAGCGGTGTTAAAATTGGACAAGTTGATGCGATTACACTTGATCCTGTGACCCGTCATGCAACGGTTAGATTCGATTTGGATGGTTCATTGACCACCTTCAATGCAGAACAGTTGAAAAAAGTAAAAGAAAATGCGCTAGGTGATTTACACTACAGTGCTGATTATCAGGCTGCGACACCTGAGAAACAAAAAGAAATGGAAACGCAACTGTTAGGTAACATGAAATCCATCACAAATATTGATGAAGATGCTTACATAATGGTCGCAACCAATGGTCTTTTAGGCGAAAAATATTTGAAAATCGTACCAGGCGGCGGCATTAACTACATTAAACGTGGTGAAAGCATTGAAAATACCCAAGGTACGATGGATCTAGAAGATTTGATTACCAAATTTATTACGGGTGGTGCAGGAAAATCATCAACAGGCGCATCGGAAGCTAAAGATGCATCTGCATCCACTGAAACAACTGATGCTCAAACTTCATTTGTTGAATAGGCATTAGAGGAGTTATTGAAAATGAACATGCTGTTAAAACAAACTTTTACTGCAACTATTTTGGCAACTATGGTGGCGACTGCGGCTCAAGCTGCTCCAGCAGAAGCACCACCGGCATTTGTTAAACGTGTTGCTGATGGCCTGATTTCGCGCTTAAAAGCAGATCAAGGTAAATTGCAAAACCCTGCTACTGTGAAAGCGATTGTTCGCCAAAACCTTGATCCTTATGTGGATGGTCAAGCGTTTACACGTATTGTGATGGGAACTTATGCAAATAGCAGTACCCCTGCTCAACGTGCGCAATTTGAACAAAACTTCCGTAATACTTTGATTGAGAATTATGGTAGCGCATTTGCGAAGTATTCAAATCAATCGTATTCAATGCGTCCGTATAAGGCAACCAACAGCAAGTTTCCTGTCGTTACTTTAGACTTCAATAACAATGGTGAAAAGATCCCTGTATCTTTCCAATTGTCTGATGCAGGTAGCCAATGGAAAGTACGTAATTTGAATGTGTCTGGTATCGATCTAGGTTTGCAATTCCGTAACCAATTTGCTGCGAACGTGCAACGTAATGGCGGCAATATTGATAAAGCAATTGCAACATTCAAGCCTGATGCAGACGCTGCTGTTAAGAAGTAAGCTCATAACATAGATAGGTGCAAGCGAGTGATTGAATTTAAAAATCAGGAATTATATGTTAGCGGTAAAATTGCTTACGAGAATGCTGAAAGCTATTATTTAAATGGTTTGAAAGTGATTCAAAATGAGAAAAATTTTCCAATAACTGTGAATCTATCACAGCTTGAACATGGCAGTACCCTTGCTTTATCTGTGTTTGTGCAGTGGTTACGTCAAACACCAAATCTTCAGGGACTGCAGTTTAAAGCAGTGCCTGAAAAGATGATGAAAATTATTCAAGCTTGCCATTTGCAAGATGACTTGAAATTAATTTAGCCTATGCAAGATTGATGTAAAAAAGCACCTAAAGGTGCTTTTTTATTAACTCATTTTTCTTTCTGCTTTGAGCAGTGCTAAATTTCAACTCAATCCAATAAGGGGAATGCAGTATTTAAATCCATTTCTTCCATCTAAAGTAAGCCAAAGGCCCCACAAAGAAAGCAATTAAGATGGTAATCACCACATAAAAGCTCCAGTGGCCATGGGCAAATGGCAGAATCTCAGTGTTCATCCCATAAATACTGGCAATCAACATCGGTGGAGCAAGCATGCTGGGTAAGATGGAGAAGCGACGAATGGTATCGTTCTGTTCAGTGTTAATAAATCCAGAGGTGGTATCAAGCAAGAATCGTACTTTTTGGAACAAGAACGCATCATGTTCTACAAGGGAACGTACATCCTCACTTAACTCTCGAATATCTGCATCATAGATATGGCTCCCCAATGCGCGAGGACGAGACAAAAAGGTTAAGACACGACGTAAGTCAATCAGACAAAGTTGCGCTTTTCCAAGCATATCTTCCTTTTGTGCTAAACGGGTAATCATGTCATCTAAATCTAAAATCATTTCACGATGACGTACGTTGAGGACTTCTGTGGAATATAACTCTAAGTCTTTGTGGATATCTTCTAAGATATCCGCAAGCTCATCTAGTTTTGCTTCTAATAAGCCTAAAAGAATCCATGTCGGATCTTTGTATTCAATTTCATAGTCATTACGGCGTGCACGTGCGCGAAAGGCACGAAAGGCAACCAGCTTTTCACCACGTAAGGTAAATAAGCGGTCTTTATGCAAAATGAATGCAACCGTTTGCACATTGGCAAGCATGTTTGAAGTATCTTCGGGATCGCCTTCAACTTGGTAATTTTTATTTTTTGTTAAAAAATAAGTACTGATATGTAGAATCCCATCATCATCACGGTAGAATCGTGCAGAGGATGAAATGTCTTCTAAAGATTTAAGAGTTGGTAAATTTTGCTGGTAAGCATCTAGAACCCATTCTTGTTCTTCTTGTGAAGGTGCAATGAGGTCAACCCATACCAATTCAGGATGTAGGTCGAATCCACCATTAATTGTTGCATCTTCTAAGCTACCGCGCTCAGTGGCGTAAAAGGCTTCAAGCATTATGTCTTTTCTCCCTTGCGCAGTGTGGTGTCGATTTGATGTGTGTATTTTAGACAAGGATTTTAGGAAAAACACTCATTACATTGCTGTTTTGTAAAAAAAATCTTGATTGGTCGTCTGCATTTTTAGCATGACAAAATTAAAGTTAGGTTAAATTTATGAATTCTATTGCTATTTTTTGTGGTTCATCATTAGGTACGGATCAAATTTTTGCTGATGTTGCAGAGCTGACTGGTGAAACAATCGCCAAGCAAGGGAAAACTTTGGTCTATGGTGGTGGCCGTTCAGGCTTAATGGGCATCGTCGCTGACAGTGCTTTGGCAGCAGGAGGCAAAGTGATTGGTGTGATCCCTCAGGGATTGGTCGATCGTGAATTGGCACATCCAGATTTGACCGAGCTGTATATTGTTAAAAATATGCATGAACGTAAAACAAAAATGTCTGAACTTTCCGATGGCTTTATTGCATTGCCTGGTGGTGCAGGAACCATTGAAGAAATTTTTGAGCAATGGACGTGGGCACAATTGGGAATTCATTTAAAACCTTGTGCATTTTTAAATGTTGAAGGTTTTTATGATGATTTATTGAAATTTATTCAACTCACGACAGACAAAGGTTTTTCTAAAGCGCGTTTTACAGATCAGTTGATTGATTCTGCCTCGATCGAAGAAATTCTAACCCAGTTTAGTCACTATCAAGCGCCAGAACCAAAATGGGGCGTAAAAGAACGTGAAGAATTGGTTAAATTAGATCAAGCAGATCGTACATTTGGTTAAAAACTAAAACACAATATATTGTTTTTAAATTTATTGCTGTCACAATATATTGTGTTTTTATTCTATTTTTAAATCTTATGAATGTAATTACTGTCGCGGCAGCTGTGATTTTGAATGATAAAAATCAATTGCTCTTGGTGAGAAAGCAAAATACACAATTTTTTATGCAGGTTGGTGGAAAGCTTGAGCCCAATGAACCACCAGAGCAGACCATGTTGCGTGAGATTTTAGAAGAAATTAGTGTTCAAGCAGAGATTACTCAGTTTATTGGTCGTTTTGAAACAAAAGCAGCCAATGAAGCAGACTTTCAATTGGTGAGTTATCTCTATCAAGTTGACCTAGAGCAAACACCAAAAATTAATGCAGAAATTGCTGAAATGAAATGGATTGATTTGGATGATGCGCAAACGCTTTTAGCACCATTGACCAAAGAGATCGTCATCCCATGGTGTAAAGCAAATTTAATCCATTCATAATTTTCGCTATGTTTGCTTCACAGTATTTGTATCGCTGAGCGATGATGAAAATTTATTGAGCTGCGGCAATACAGACACTATAAATCTGCTGGCAGCCTAAGTTTTCTAACGCATGGGTTAAAGCATGAATTGAACTGCCTGTGGTCACGACATCGTCAATAATCAGTACTTTTTTATATTTTCTTTTTTCTGTTTTGATCATTTTAAATTGATATTCAATATTTTCTAAGCGCTCAATTCTACTTAAACCTTTTTGTGAGTGTTGCGCCTCTCGAATCACGGGTTGCCATACCGGGATATTTAATTGCCTTGCCATGATTTTGGCAATAATCAGCATTTGATTGTAGCCGCGTTCTTTTAAACGAGCAGTAGAAATTGGCATAGGGACAATGGCTTGAATTTTAGGTAGGTTTAAATTTAATAAACTTTGTGCCAATAGTGTCTGATATTGCAGTTGTTTTTCATATTTATAGACTTGGATGATGCGATCAATTGGGAAGTCGTAACGGTGAGCACAAACAATCTGGTGTTGATGCCGTTCTATATGCTGCTTATACCAAGGAAGTCCGTTCCAACACGTGTTACAAAGGGAATGCTGTTGTTGTCGGTCTATTCCACAAAGGAGGCAAGGGGAGAGGCTTTGTACGCTTTTATGGAGAAGTTGATTGATAAATTGGAGCATGCTCTGTTCTATTTTTTATTTGTGATTAATTTCGCATAGTGTGCTGAATAGATCAATAGCAGATTTTTATTAAGCTTCATATCACCATGTTATGACAACCTCCATGTCATCCTTTGTGGGCATAGATTTTGATAAGCGTCGTTAGACTGAATGAATCAAACATCTGAGCTATGATGTCTATGCATGGATATTCTAAATACATGTTTAGACATAGGCATATCTCGGTGCTTCAGGTAACCAGCGTTTTAATAAAGCTTCAGCATTTTCTGGATCATCTTTTAGTACTTGACTGGCAACATAATGTGCTTGATTAAGTAAATGATCATCTCGTTCTAGCTTGGCGACACGGAAACCCAAATCTCCTGTTTGCTTGGTGCCCAGTAATTCACCTGGCCCTCGGATTTCTAAGTCTTTTTCTGCAATGATAAAACCGTCATTGGTTTCACGCATGATACGTAAACGTTCTTGGCCATTTTGTGATAAAGGATGTTTATAGAGTAGGGCGCAGAAACTTGCGGTTGCACCACGACCGACACGACCACGTAACTGATGCAACTGAGACAGGCCTAAGCGTTCAGCATTTTCAATCACCATAATGGAAGCGTTTGGAACATCGACCCCGACTTCAATCACTGTCGTTGCAATCAGCAGTTGCAATTCATTGTCTTTGAATTGTTGCATGACCAGTTGCTTCTCATCGGCTTTCATTTTTCCATGGACTAAGCCAATATTAATCTGTGGAAAGCGATCTTTAATCTCTTGATAGGTGGCTTCTGCGGCTTGAGCATCGAGAGTTTCTGATTGTTCGACCAGTGTACAGACCCAATACGCCTGTTTACCCTCAGCACAGTTGGTGGTGATACGATTCAGCACTTCTTCGCGTCTATCAAGTGGAATCGTGACTGTTTGAATGGGAGTACGTCCAGGAGGCAATTCATCAATCACTGAGGTATCTAGGTCACCATAGGCAGACATTGCCAGTGTGCGAGGGATTGGTGTTGCCGTCATGACCAGTTGGTGTGGCGTGGTGTTATCCACGCCTTTATTACGTAAAGCTAGGCGTTGATCTACCCCGAAACGATGTTGTTCATCAATAATCACGAGACCAAGTTTGGAAAATTCAACATTGTCCTGAAATAAAGCATGGGTACCCACCACAAGATTGGCAATTCCATCCTTAATGGTTTGTTCAGCCGCAGCGCGCGCCTTGCCTTTTTGTTTGCCTGAAAGCCATGACACATTTAAACCGAGTGGCTCGAACCATTTCTTAAAATTGATATAGTGTTGTTCAGCTAAAATTTCAGTCGGTGCCATCAGCGCCACTTGCCAACCTTCTTCCAAAATATGACAAGCCGCAACACCTGCAACCAATGTTTTACCTGCACCGACATCACCCTGAACCAATCGCAACATGGGTTTATTTTGTTTTAAATCTTTGGCAATTTCGTTTGATACACGTTTTTGTGCATTGGTCATTTCAAAAGGTAAGCTTGCCAATAAGGCTTTTGCAAACTTTTTACTGGTTGAAAATGCTGGCGCTGCAATTTGTTGAATATAAGCACGTCGGGTTAATAGGCTGATTTGATGTGCAACCAATTCTTCAAAAATTAAACGTTGTTGAGCAGGGTGAGAGCCTTGTGAAAGTTGTAGCATATTGGCATTTACAGGAGGGTGATGAATATACTCCAGCGCCTGTTTAAGCGCGTAACCATTGGTGAACTTTTCAGGTAATAACTCAGGTAAAGCATCGGCATGCTGGTTTAAAGCTTGCTTAACGTATTCACGTAATTTGGGTTGGGTTAAGCCTTCTGTGGCAGGGTAAATTGCTGTCAGTTGCGTTTTAGGGAGTGATGTATGTTCAGTAATTAACTGGATCTCAGGATGGTAAAGTTCAAGGCCACGAGCCCCTACACGGACTTCCCCAAAGATTCTTAAACGATTACCCGCTTTAGCACGATCTGTGAGCGCTTTATAGATATGATAAAAGCGTAAAGTAACCTTGCCAAAATCATCTTGCAATAAAATCGCCATCGATTTGCGTTTACCGGGTGGCATATCGATTGATCTGACCACGCCTTCCATGAGATAACTACGACCGACTTGTAATTGGTTCATGGGAATGATCGTGCTACGATCTTCATAATCACGTGGCAAATGAAACAGCAAATCATCTGTGGTGAAAATATTTAGTTTTTCAAGTAAAGCAGCGGCGGCATTGCCAACCCCTTGCAATTGATGGACGGCAGCCATGTCCCCTCAACTTAAGTTTGATTGATTTTGAAAATCGGTTTCGAAGAATAGGTCGTGTAATGCATATTCTATTTATTGGTTATGGTAAAACATCGCAACGTGTTGCTAAACAGTTATTTCAGCAAGATCACCAAATTACCACAGTTAGCCGCAGTGCGAAAGATGATGATTTCGCACAACATTTGATTCAAGACATTCAACAACTCGATTTAGCGCAAATTCAGCCTGTCGATGTGGTGTATGTATTGCTCGCACCATCTCGAAATTCTCCGCTATGTGCTATCGAAAATTATCAACAAACCTATGTCGGCTCGGTGCAGCCGATTGTGAAGGCTTTAAAAGACCATCCGCTCAAACGAATTATTGTGGTTTCATCGACACGTGTTTATGGGGAAAACCGTGGTGAACGTATTGATGATGAGTCAATGCCTATTCCAAGTGATCAACAGGGGCAGTTGTTATTGGCAATGGAGCAGCGATGGCAACAGGCTTATCCATCTAAATGTGTGATTGTGCGCCCAACTGGGATTTATGGCAGATCCGTTGCTCGTATGGTTAAGCTTGCAGAAACCACACCAAGCTATCCCAATATTCATTGGTCAAATCGAATCCATATAGATGACCTTGCAGATTTCTTAGCACATTTGCTTCACGTGGAACATCCAGAAAAATCATATATTTGTACAAATAATCAACCGCTACCATTGCATGAAATAATTTTATGGTTCCAACAACAGTTGAATTTATCGCACTTGGTTTTAGAAAGTTCCAATCAAACAGGAAAGCAGATTTTTGCGGAGAGGATGCTTGCAACAGGATTTAAGTGGGCACATCAAAATTGCTATCTTGATTATCAGAAGAATTTAAACCTTAAAATATACTAGGTATTTTCAAGGATCATTTTACGTTTTAGATAAGTTTGTAAATGAACTAAAAAATTGTTAGATATTAAAATGGGTTGGTTCAGTATTGTTTATTATAGAGGACTTGAGAAGTTCCCTCTCCTTGCAGGAGAGGGTTAGGGAGAGGTAATCATCCCAGCCTTCTCCCAAAGGAAAAAGGCACTTTAAAGCTTTTATTTTTTCTTCCGTTTTAAACGCTTCTTGGCTTGTTGAGCGGCTAAAGCATCTAGAGCTTCTTTTAACTCTTCATCTGTAAATGAGGTGATATGGTGAAGCATTTGCAAAGTTACATCATCAAGCACCAAATTGGCATATTGCGCAACATTTCTAAACTGCTCATCAAAAACAATGGCATGGTCTTCATTGGTTTTGATATAGCCTTGTTCAGTTAAGACTTTCATAAAACTTTGGAATAACGCTTTATCAAAGAACTCAGGTGAGTTGAACTCATACAATACAGATAAACGTTGTCCAACCAAGTGACTTAATTCTTCAACTTGGCGAATCGAGATATTTCCAGAGCCACGTTGAGTAATTAAAGCCAGCGTCATGTAATAACGTTCAAGACTTTGACGTACTGGCGCAGCTAAAACAGCCAATTGATTATGGTCTTCTGAGTTTGGCGCAGGGCTGAAAATAAAATCTTCATCATCGACAAAAATTAAATTCGCTTGAGCCAAAGCATCGACATATTCAGTCACTTGAGCCTTGATTTCACTATCTTTCCATTTTAAGAACAACTCTGCTTTTAAGAATGGATAAAGGGTACGAATCACATTAAGTAAATCAGACTTACTGATCTTGCCATTATGTTCGACCAATGCTGCGACCAGCGACGGTAAAACAAAGGCATGCAAAATGTTATTGCGGAAGTAAGTCAGTAAAATTGCTTGATTATCTTCAATGGCAATAATATCGCCAAGGACGTGCTGGACACGTTTAATCAATTTCAGTTTCATACCATAGGCAATGATTTCTTTACCTGATAATGGCGTGACCTGAGTGCGGCTGTCATAAGGATTTGCAGTTAATAACTTGCGATATGTATCAAGCTGTTTAATGCAGATTTCTTCATCAAGTGTGTGTTTTGGAGTTGCCAATAAAATCAGGGACAATAAAGAAACAGGGTTGATCACCACAGCACGGTTGATATTTTCCAGAATCGCATTTGCCGAACTGGTCACTGCATCTGAGACTTCTTGCGGAATTGGATCATCATTATGTTCAATGGTGATTTGATCAGCGCCATGTGCTTTAAGTAAGTCATCTAAGAAAACAGGTTCACCAAAATTGACATGCACTTTACCAAAAATACGCTCAATTTTTTTCAGGGTTTGCAAGATTCCCCAAATGGATTCAGCTTCTTTTGGCTTACCATTCATTTCGCCCACATAAGTTGCGCCTTCCATCAAGCGCTCATAACCGACATAGGTTGGGATAAAGACAATCGGTTTGGCACGGCCGCGCAAATGACCATGTACCGTCATTGCGAGCATGCCAGTTTTTGGGGGTAACAAACGTCCAGTTCGAGAACGACCACCTTCAATAAAGTATTCAAGAGGTGTGTTTCTAGACAGGATGCTAAATAAATATTCTTTAAATACCGATGTATAAAGTGCATTGCCGCGGAATGAACGACGGATAAAGAATGCACCGCCTCCACGCAGTAATTGACCGACAAATGGCATGTTAAGGTTATCGCCGGCAGCAATATACGGCACCATCAAACCACGTTTATAAATCACATAAGACAATAACAAGTAATCGATATGGCTACGGTGACAAGGCGTATAAATCACTTCATAGTCTTTGACTAACTCACGCACAGTATTGAAGTTATGTACTTCAACGCCGTCATAAAGTTGTGTCCATAGACGAGTCAAAGCCATATCTGCAAAGCGTACAGCCGATGCAGAATAGTCGGATGCAATTTCATTTACAAAACCAATTGCTTTATGTTCAGCATCAATCATGCTGATTTTTGAGCGAATACTTTCTTTACGAATTGCATCCTGTACATCAGGGGCTTTAATCAGTGATTGCATGACATTACGGCGATCAGATAAATCTGGACCGAGAATGACCTCACGCTGACGATCTAAGTAGTCATTTAATTGGTTGACAATATAAGTGGCTGGTGAAATATTGGGATGATCAATTTTCGCATGATCCACCAAAGCTCTAAGTGATTGCGCTTCATGGAATTCTAGGAACGACTGTCGACCATGTAAACCAATGTTCATCAACTGTTTAACTTTACTTGGCGTTGCCCAAGTGTCAGTAAATAACAGTTTAAACCAAGAGTCTTCTTTATCTGGTGAACGTCCCCACAGTACTGTAACAGGGATCAATTCAATATCTAAATCAGCATTTTGATCAAGTGATTCAATCAGTCTAACTAAACGCGGCGGATAAGCATGCGTAGGTGGATTAAAATAATTGTTTTCGTCTTGGTGTTGTAAAAATAAAATCGCAGCTTTTTCGCGACTATTGCCAATCATTAATGGGTCAAGTGCAGGAGGAAGCTGCAAACGACGTGTTTCACCATCAACAACTAAAGCATTACTTCGTGAGTAATTCTGTAGAACATAACAGACAACTTTTTGAGTTGTGGGCTGAATGAGTTCAGAATTTTCAGTTGAAGGGTCTAAAGGTTGAGCTTCTGTAGGAACCTCTCCAAGAACATGTGGTGTTACCACAAGGTCAAGTATTTTACTCGAAAGTCGACGATACATTTGACCAAAGCCACTCTTGGACATAAATACTCCTAGCCAATGGTGAATCACGCAATAAAGCGGATAAAAAATATTTTCTGTAATTAAAGCACAGAACAGTATGTCATTTTCTGACAAACTGCGGGTCGCTTGTCAGATTTTATCGTTAAAAAACGTATTTTAAACAATCCATCAGCACAAGAGAAGTGACAATACAGTTTATGAAAATTTAATGTTTCTCTCAGGACTTATGGCAAAATAGAGTTAAATCTCTAAAATATGGATACTTTGTTCTATCCATTGGAATAAAGTCAGTATTCAGTATATAGAAAGGTCACTTATGAATGCTTTAACCCAAGAGCTTGTAGAGCTTTTAACCCTTGAAAAACTTGAAGAACATATTTTTCGTGGTCAAAGTCGAAATTTAGTTGGTAAGCGTGTTTTTGGTGGGCAAGTTTTAGGACAAGCACTGCGGGCAGCATCATATACCGCTGATCGCCCCGTACATTCTTTACATGCATACTTCCTATATGGCGGTGATATCAATGCCCCAATCATTTATGAGGTTGATCGGTTACGTGATGGCAAAAGCTTCTTAAGTCGTCAAGTACGTGCAATCCAGCATGGGCGTACCATTTTTTCTGCAATGGTGTCATTTGCAACACCTGAAGAAGGCTTGAATTATCAAATTGCTGAGCCAGAATATCCAGCACCTGATGAATTAAAAGCTGAGCAAGAGCTTAAAGAAAATTTAATTAGTTTTATCCCGGAAAATATTCGCGCTGCATTTATGCGTCCACGTCAGGTAGAAATTCGTCCGATCAATGTGACCAACCCATTTCAACCACAACCTGAAGCGCCGTCTTATGCTCATTATTTGCGTACGCATGAGCCATTAGCTGCAGAACAGGGGGATGATATTTCCTTAAATCAGGCAATTGTTGCGTTTTATTCGGACTATACCTTGATGATGACTGCTTTGCGCCCGCATGGTCTCAATTACCTCTCGCCAAGTTTGCAATGTGCCAGTATTGATCATACGATCTATTTCCATAAACCAGTAAAAGCAGATGATTGGATGCTGTACGATATGGATGCAACAGTCAGTGCAAATTCACGCGGTCTGAATTTTGGTCGCATGTGGCAAAATGGCGAATTGGTTTGTAGTACGGTGCAAGAAGGCTTGATGCGGGTACGTGAAATCGAAAACCAATAAGACTTTATACTGATACTCAAATCTTAGAAATAAGCCATCATCTATGATGGCTTTTCTATTTTTTAGCAGAGCTTGTGACAAAAAAATGCTCGATTATAAATAACTTCAATGGCATAGTTCAACGTGTAAATATTTATAATAGTCAGCGAAGATGAGTTTAAACACCCAAATTTTTATTGCAGCCATTCTTGGTGTGGCATTTGGATTTTTATTAAATCAATTCCCTAATACTCAATTTTTAGATGCCAGCATTTATGGTTTGAGCATCGCCAGTAGTATTTTTATTGGTTTATTAAAAATGCTTTTGGTTCCACTTATTTTTAGTTCAATCTTGGTGGGTGTTTCAAACTTAGAAGCGGGCAGTCAACTCAGTCGAGTTTGGAAAATAACCTTGGCTTGTTGTGTGACCACAACGACATTGGCACTTATTCTCGGTTTAGCCTCAACACATCTATTCAATGTTGGACAAGGTGTGGATATTGCAATGTTCCAAGATGCAATGAATCAACATAAAAGCCCAGATTCACTGACACCCAGCTCATTTTTAACCAATTTTATTCAAAATACCCTCATCAATCCATTTAAAGCATTTAGTGACGGCAATGTTTTGGCAGTCGTACTGTTTGCTTTGTTATTGGGCTTGGCACTGGTACATGGTGGAGAGCGCTTTAATTCAATCAAACAACTGGCACGTCAGTTTTTTGACATCATGATGATGTTAGTGGGTTGGGTGATGAAAGTTGCGCCGATTGGTATTTTTGCGTTGATGGCAAAGCTGATTGCAACAGAAGACATCTCTATTTTAAGCCGTCTTGCTGAGTTTGCTATTGTTGTTACGGGAACCACCATATTTCATGGTGTCGTGGTTCTGCCATTGTTGTTATGGATCTTTGGAAAAATGGATCCGATTACCTTTTTTAAAGGAACGCGTGCAGCATTAATTACAGCATTTGCAACCAGTTCAAGTTCTGCAACCATGCCTTTGAGTTTAAAGTGTACTCAAGAAAATTTAGGTGTACGTCCACAAATTGCAGGCTTTGTGATTCCTTTCGGTTCTCAGTTGAACATGGATGGAACAGCACTTTATGAAGCAGCAGCAGCGCTTTTTATTGCCAATTTAATGGGTTTAGAGTTATCAATTACCCAACAAGTGATTGTCTGTCTGACTGCGATGATTGCTTCATTGGGCGCACCGGGTATTCCAAGTGCGGGCATGGTCACCATGATCATGGTGCTACAATCTGTGGGATTACCAGCAGAGGCAATTGCGATTCTTCTGCCAATTGATCGTATTCTCGATACTGTACGTACCGTAGTGAATGTACAAGGGGATATGATGATTAGTGTGGTTGTTGACCGAAACACCAAAGATATGGAAAGTCCAACTTAGTGTATGGTTAGAATCTTGTTCTAAAAGATTGACCCAAAAAAGCAGGACTAAATCCTGCTTTTTTTATTTGATTTCAGTATCACTATTCAATAGTTATTATGCTGCAACTCTAGGCAATGCACGTTTTGCTGCTGGGGATTGATCCAAATAAGCAATCGCATCTTCTGTTTTAGCTTCATGTACTGGATCATACCAAGGCATTAAATAGCCCAATTGCTGTGAAACCAACCATAATGGATGTGGCATTAAGCGATTATCTGATTGTGCGATACTTGCCCATTCACGCCAAATCCAAGGCTTATAGAAAGCAGGTTTTTTATCTGCATAACGTGGGTCTTGCCCCATGATATGTGCAGCACCATCAACCCATAAGCCTAATACAGCGGCAATCACGATAACACTTTGATAATAACGAGAAATATAACCACCACCTAAATGACGATACAGATCAAAAGCCACTGTACGGTGTTCAATCTCTTCGGCACCATGCCATTTGACTAAATCAAGCATATTTGGATCTGCACCCAATTCCGCCCATTTTTTATTATAAAGCGCATATTTACCCAACACACATGTCATATGTTCAACAGTGGCGACGATACCTAAACGGAACAAATCCCATTGATGATCAAGGACTTTGGGTACTTTAAAGCCGAGTGGTTGATCTGCGAGTAATTTGCCAAACAAGAAATCCATAATCTCAAGATTACGTTGAATATCAATATTACGCACAGTTAAGTATTCTTTATTTGCCGAAGCATGTGCTTGAGCATGCATCGCTTCTTGGCGGATAAAGGCACGAACATCTTCAGCTAATTTTTCATCTGTGATTTTGGGTAAAACACGATTGTATAAACGGCAAAACCAAAATTCACCTGCTGGAAGAATATTGTTAATTTCATTGATAAAGTAGCTGACAAATGGCTGATTTGGAATCCAATCGACAGGGGTATCTTGCCATTCAAATTTCACTTTACGTGGTTTGATGTGGTACTGAATAGACGATCCAATCCGACTGTTCTTTAATTTAGCGAGTAACTTCATCACAGTGTCCTAATTTTTCTTTGGTGATTTCACACTTTATTATTCAAGTATAAAAAAATGTCCTAAATAGTTATTAGCAATTTAGGACATTCCAGTATCAATATGTGATGAATTTTGTTAGACAAGACTTTTTTATTTATGCTTGTGGATTTTCATCTACATTTCCATCAATATTTTCACTATTGAATTCGGATTCTTGGTCTTGATCAATGAACTCATCATCCAAATCATCTTCAGTGGCTTCAGGAATTGCATCAATATCAAAATCTAAAGTTTTGTCTAAGGTGTAATTTAAGCGACCCGCCATAATTGACGCAAGTTCTTCTAGACCTTGTTTATTGAGTGATGAAAACAGTTGTATAGAAAAATTCAACTTCATTTTTTTCAATTGCTCTTGTACATCTAACAATACTTTACTGGCAGGACCACGGTTGAGTTTGTCGGATTTAGTTAACAGCACATGCACAAACAAGTGACGTGAATATGCCCATTCCAACATCATCACATCGAAGTGTTGTAAAGGGTGGCGAATATCCATGAGTAGAACAAGACCTTGTAAACTTTTTCGATGAATCAAATAATTCTCAAGTTCTTTTTGCCATACAATTTTCATTGCTTCAGGTACAGCCGCATAACCATAACCTGGCAAATCGACAAGGCGTTGATCTGGATTACCTAAACTAAAAAAGTTAATCATTTGCGTACGGCCCGGTCTTTTCGACGCGCGTGCCAATTGCTTTTGATTGGTCAATGCATTGATAGCACTTGATTTTCCTGCATTTGAACGGCCTGCAAAGGCAACTTCATAACCGGTATCTTCTACACAAAGATTCAGTTTAGGCGCACTCATTAGAAATTCAGCTTTACGCAACCAGTTCAAAGATGAAGTTGAGTATTCTGAAATCGCAGGATCAGCCTTTTTTTCATAACTGATTTTTTGTTTAGGGGCGCTTGAGGTCTTACTATTTTTAGACTTTCCACTGCTGCGATGCATATTTCAACTTCAATAAACGGATAAACAAAGTGCATTATAAAGGAAGTCGGAGGTTCAAGCGAATTTTGATCGTGTTAACTGAAATATTGGCTATTATGATGCTGGGCGATGAGCTTTTGTGACTTAAACATTGAGATTGGGAATAGGCGAGTTTACGATCTTTGGATGTTGTGGTGGCGCATTGAGAACATCGGCAATAGTATAGTGATCTAGGCTTTGATAAAACTGTTCAACGGCCTGATCTAAAATACCCTTTAAGCCGCAGCGTGGACGTAGCACACAAGGTGGCGTATTGCACTCTACAATTTGTGCATCACGTTGGAGAATTCGTACAATATATCCTAAGCGAAATTCTAAGATATCTGGGTTTAAGCGCAAACCACCGCCTTTACCTCGTGTGGTAATCAACCAACCTTGTTTTCCCATAAAATGCACAATTTTGACCAAGTGATTTTCTGAAACATGTAAATCTTCTGCAATTTCAGCAATCGTATAAGGCACATCTTTTGGAGGCGCGATGTACATTAAGATGCGCAGGGCATAGTCGGTAAATTTATTTAGTTGCATGTAGGCTGCTCATCTATGGGTAAAGATGTATCTCATCCTGAAATAAATAAGGCCAGTCTATCATAGACCAGCCTTATAAAGAACGGATGTAGATTTAGATACCTGCACCACCCGTACCAAACGCTTCACTATGAATTTGTTCAGGTTTAATACCACGAGCCACCAATGCTTGGTGTTGTTGTTGCATAAATGGTATTGGGCCACAAAGATAATAATCAGCATTGGCTGGGAGTAGTGCTGTATCAACCGTTGCCAAGTCTAAACGACCAGCCACATCATAGTCCTCACCTATAACATCACCGCTATGTGGGAACTCATAAGCTGTAAATGTACTGAGACGTGGGAATTTAGTTTTTTGCTCTTGAATATGTTGTTTCATCGCATGTACTTGGCTACTGCGACATGCATGAATAAAGCTAGCCGGTTGAGGCATGTCTAAAGTCACCAATTGGTTAAGCATTGCAATCATTGGGGTTAAACCTACACCCGCACTAATGAAGACATTACGTTTGCTACTATCAATCAGGTAGAAGTTACCTGTTGGAGCAGACACTTCAATTTCTGAACCTTCAGCTAAGCCATGTAAAGTATTTGATACCCAACCACTTGCCAAATCACCTTTTTCATCTTCACGTTTAACTGAAATACGTAAATAGTCTGTTTGTGGGCTTGTCGATAGCGTGTATTGACGTGGTTGTTTTAAGCCTAATGCTTCAACAAATACGCGCACTGAAATATATTGACCCGCTTCATATTTAGGTAATGCGCCACCATCGACTGGTGCAAGATAGAAAGAGGTAATTTCTTCACTTTCATTCACTTTTTTAGCGATTTTAAATTTACGCCAGCCTAACCAACTGCCTTGAGTTTGTTGGTGCTGCTCATAAATCGCTTTTTCAGTGCTGATAAATAGATCGGCCAATTGCCCATAAGCTGCAGCCCATGCATCAATCAATGGATCTTCCATCGAAATAGTTAATACTTCACTAATTGAATGTAATAGGTTTTCACCGACAATGTTGTAATCAGGTGCTTGAATATTCAGACTGACATGTTTATGGGCAATCAGTTCAACCACAGGCAAAAGTACTGAAGGATCTTCAATATTTTCAGCATATGCTAAAACAGCACCAGCCAAGGCTTGCGCCTGAGCACCACTGCGTTGATGCCCCATGTTAAAGGTTTCTTTTAATTCAGGATTATTGCCGAGCATGCGGTTATAAAAATAACCGGTAAGTGCTACACCATTTTCGCGAAGAACAGGAACTGTTGCTTTTACAAGGTCAATTTGCTGCGGAGTCATTGTTGATCTCTCTTGGCTGTCATTTATAAGATGTATTTAAAATATACCTTATAAAATGTATTTGCAATACACCTTTAAGAAAAACACATAAAATAATTATGGTTTATTTTGAACTTAAGCTTTATTGATTGAAATCATTGAACTTATTTTTAAGCTTTTTTAGATGAATTTTTTGATAAGTTTTTAGATATGTTTTTAGATATGTTTAGCGAGCTTGATAAGCGGGATAAGCAAATAAAAACATAAGCAAGAACATAAGCTATAAAATGAGGAATAAAAAAGGAGCGCTAACGCTCCTCATATTTGTGTTTAAAAGAATTAACGGCCACCAAATAATGAACCTAACAAACCGCGGACCAGTTTTTGCCCTGTAGGACCGCCTAAGGTTCTTGCGGCACTTTTAGCAAAAGTTCCGATCACATCTTGAGTCAGTTTGGCACGTGCAGCTGCAGCTTTTGCTTCCTCTTTCTCTATGCGTTCTTGCTCTTTGGCTTGTTGCTTATCGAGAGTCTGTTGTTGCTTTGTGAGCTCTTCTAATTGCTTGGCTTGTTGAGCCACTGCATCAAAAGCCACCTGCTGTTGTGAGCTATCAGAAACTTTACGCTGTAGCATTTCATAAGCGCTATCACGATCAACTTCATTGTCATAAACACCCGCAACAATACTTTGCGCCATCAATGCTTTTCGTTCATCTAAAGTAATTGGGCTAAATGATGAGTAGGGTGGCATCACCATCGCTCGTTCAACCACTTGAGGTGTACCTTGTTCATCTAAGCAACTAATAAGCGCTTCACCGACAGCCAGTTCTGTAATTGCTTGATCTACTTTAAACTCTGGATTAGCGCGGAAGGTATCAGCCGCAGTTTTTACTGCTTTTTGATCTTTAGGGGTAAAAGCGCGTAAAGCATGTTGTACACGGTTGCCTAGCTGTCCTAAAACATTTTCTGGGATATCTAATGGGCTTTGTGAGATGAAATAAATTCCGACACCTTTAGAGCGAATTAGACGGACCACTTGTTGAATTTTTTCTTGTAATGCTGGGCTGGCATTATCAAAGAGCAAATGCGCTTCATCAAAAAAGAACACCAATTTTGGCTTATCTAAGTCACCGACTTCAGGTAACTTTTCAAATAATTCTGAAAGCATCCAAAGCAGGAAGGTCGCATAGAGCTTTGGTGTGTTCATCAGCTTATCCGCAGCCAATAGGTTGATATAACCATGTCCATTGGCATCAGTTTGGATAAAATCCATAATATCAAGGCTTGGCTCACCAAAGAAACGTTGACCGCCCTGATCACCTAAGGCCAATAGATTGCGCTGAATAGCACCTAAACTTGCTGGTGAGAGATTGCCGTATTCTGCTTTTAAAGCCGTAGCATTTTCACTGACATAGGTCAGCATGGCTTTTAAATCTTTAAAATCAATTAACAGTAAGCCCTGATCATCTGCAACACGGAACACTGCTGAAAGCACACCTTCTTGAGTGTCATTTAAATTCAGCATTTGCGAAAGTAACAGTGGGCCAATTTCAGAGATTGTGGTACGGATCGGATGTCCTTGTTCACCAAATAAATCCCAAAAAATAGTCGGTGATGCAGCAAAAGGAACACTGTCTACTCCTAAGCTTTTAATGCGTTCTTCAAATTTAGGATTGGTTGAACCTGCTTTGGCTATACTGGAAACATCCCCTTTGGCATCGGCAAGAAATACGGGTACACCAATCCGTGAGAAACTTTCAGCAAGCACTTTAAGGGTAATGGTTTTACCTGTCCCTGTGGCACCTGCAATTAAACCATGGCGGTTAGCAAATTGTGAATGTAATACAATATCTTGTGTTGTATCTGAGGTTTTTTTTGCGATGACGATTGGTGTGCCCATTGTTATTCCTATAGCTTTAATTTGAGTTTGGATGTTCTTCATCTGACTCAATATTTATATCATTGTTGTTATACAAAATTGCATTAAATGATGATGTTGTAAATCTGTTTTTATTGTTGAATTTGAATGTAAGGTGGTGCGGATTGTTTCTTGAAATACAGAGAGAATAAGTGAAAGCTATATGTACTTTTTGCTGAATGATCTCTGCGCTTAATCGTGTTTAGAGGCGAGTATAGGGCCCTTGCTATCATTTGATATAGCCAAGACCCAGATATTATGTATTAAGCCTGCTGAGTTGAAATATTAAGCCTGGATGGCTTGAAGTGCATGTTGAATATCTTGGATTAAATCGTCTGGATGTTCTAAGCCAATACAGAAACGAACCAATAGACCTTGCTCTAGATGTGCACGTTCTAAATGGCGCATGTCAGCCAGATTATAAATCATGACTAAGCTGATAGGACCACCCCAACTAAAACCGAGTTTAAATAAAGATAAATGATCACAAAACTTTCGGATTTTGTTGATATCAAACTCAGGTTTAAAAATAACACTAACAAGACCAGCACTTTGTCCTGTTCGGCAGGTTTGGTTCCAATAGGTATGGCTTATATTGTCAGAATCCGCAGGGTGTAAAACTTGAGCAAACGCATTTTGATTCTTTAACCAATTTAAAATCTTTAAAGCACTTTGAGACTGATGCTCATAACGAATTTGCATTGAGGCCAAACTACGCTGTACTTGTGCGGCATCATCACCCGAAATCGCGATACCTTGGATGGCATGCATACGGAACAGCTTATGATGTAAAGCTTTATCTTGAGTGACCACAGATCCCATTAAAATATCGCCACCACCACTTGGGTATTTGGTTAAGGCGTGTACGCTGATATCTACACTTAAATGTTCATGACTAAAATCAAAGGCATTAAACGCTAGGCCAGCGCCCCAGGTATTGTCCACAGCCGTGAGGATATTTTTTGCTTTGGCTTTTTTGACTAAATTAACAAGATCAGGAAATTCAAGTGTGACTGAACCTGCGGCTTCTAACCAAATCAGTTTGGCATTTTCATTGGGTTGGAATGAGTCTGCATCGATAGGATTGTAAACTTGAACAATAATGCCGTAACTTTTTTCAAGATGACGTAGATGTTCCATGTTGGGACCATAGATATTGTCTGCAACCCAAACTTCATCTCCATGGCTTAAAAAACATGAATTGACTAGGTTAATTGCGGATAAACCACTAGGTGCAAGTAAACAATATTCACCACCTTCTATTTGGGCAATGTGATCGCCTAAGGTAAACGTTGTCGGTGTGCCATGTGTGCCGTAACTATAGTCATAACGATCTGTCCAATGGCGATTAAATAGTGCATCGGTATTTTCAAATATAATTGTTGACGCACGAAATAGGGGAGGCTGTATTGTATTTATATATTGTGGTGCTTTACGAGAAGAATGAATTAAAGCAGTAACTGGTTTTTGTTTCACAGGAATACTCAATTTTTGTTAATAGCTGGACTAAAGTAAGCAAAACATAATCGCTCAGTGACGAAAAGCAATAAATTGTGAAAAATAATAAATAAAATTGATATTGGCTTCATTTTTGCATTTATCCAACTATGTTTTGTGATTTGTAGCGTAATTGATACAACAAGAATAGGTGATAACATGAAAAAACTTAAAGTGCATTATTTTCAGCATATTGCAGGTGAAGGCTTTGGTAGCTGTTATGAGTATTTAAAAGCAATGGGCGCAGAAATTACTGCAACAGAATTTTTTGCTTTACCCACAGATTCACAATTAGAAATAGAAGCTTTGCCGCATGTCAATGATGTGGATTTACTCATCATTATGGGTGGGGAAATGAGTGTAAATGATGAAGCCAACTATCCTTGGTTAAAGGTCGAAAAACGATGGATTCGCCGTTATTTGGCTTCGGAAAAGCCCGCAATCGGGTTGTGTTTGGGTGGGCAGTTGATAGCCAATGCTCTAGGTGCCAATGTTCGGCGTAATACTGTGCAAGAGATTGGCTGGACCTTGGTCAATAAAAGCAACCATGTGCCAGAAGGTTATTTCCAATTGCCTGAGCGGGTCAATGTCATGCAATGGCATAGTGAGACCTTTGATATTCCTAAAGGCGCAATTCGTTTGGCGGAGAATCCAGCATGTCCCAACCAACTTTATCAAATTGGCAAAAATGTATTGGGGTTTCAGTTTCATCCAGAAATCACCCCGCATAGCTTAAAAATCTTCATTGAGCATGAAGAAGAAGATATGGTGTTTAGTGGAGTACACAGTCAATCATTATTGAAGCTAAAAAAATCGCAACAAACGGATTATGTGATTGGGAATCAGTTGCTCAATCATGCGATTGACTACGTTTTAAGGGTTTAAGCTGGTGTTTAAATAATAAGCGCTTTATTTATAATTAATTACTCAAAAAAAGGTAAAAATGTCCAAATAAGTTTGCTTAAGTGTTAAACAATCGTTATAATGAGCGACCCTCCGATATGGTGGGGTGAATGGCGAAGAAAGTCATTCAGATCGTTACAGTCGTGGCATCGATCACGACCTTAGTGATTTTCACTGCCTTTGACACTTACCTTATTTAGTGGGGTGAGATGCGTCAAGGGTGATTCTTTATATATTTGGCTTGGAGTTAACTGGTATGTCTAACCAGAGAATTCGTATCCGTCTTAAGTCTTTTGATCATCGTTTAATTGATCAATCTTCTCAAGAGATCGTAGAAACAGCAAAACGTACTGGCGCACAAGTGTGTGGTCCAATTCCGATGCCTACTCGCATCGAACGTTTTAACGTTTTAACATCACCACACGTGAACAAAGATGCGCGTGACCAATATGAAATCCGCACATATAAACGTTTGATCGACATCGTTCAACCTACAGATAAAACTGTAGATGCGTTGATGAAGTTGGATCTTGCAGCTGGTGTTGATGTTCAGATCGCATTGGGTTAAGGCTTTCGGTTAATTAACGCTCTATAAGTTAATTAGGCCGCTTTTTTAGAGGTTTATGCACATGGCTATTGGTTTAGTCGGTCGCAAGTGCGGTATGACACGTATCTTTACAGATGCTGGTGTTTCTGTGCCTGTAACAGTGATTGAGGTTGATCCTAACCGTATCACTCAAATCAAAACGCTTGAAACTGATGGTTATCAAGCGATTCAAATCACTACTGGTGAACGTCGCGAATCTCGCGTAACAAATGCTCAGAAAGGTCACTTCGCGAAAGCTGGTGTTGCTGCTGGTCGTTTAGTTAAAGAATTCCGCGTTGCAGAAGCTGATCTTGAAGGTCGTGAAGTTGGTGGCACTATCGGTGTTGATTTGTTCGCAGTAGGTCAAGTTGTTGACGTTACTGGTCAATCAAAAGGTAAAGGCTTCCAGGGTGGTGTTAAGCGTTGGAACTTCCGTACGCAAGATGCTACACATGGTAACTCAGTATCTCACCGTGTAATTGGTTCTACAGGTCAAAACCAGACTCCTGGTCGCGTGTTCAAAGGCAAAAAAATGCCTGGTCACTTAGGTGATGATCGCGTAACTGTACAAGGTCTTGAAATTGTATCTATCGACGCAGAACGTTCAGTTCTTGTTGTTAAAGGTGCGATTCCTGGTGCTACTGGTGGCGACGTTATCGTTCGTCCTACGATCAAGGCCTGAGGGGAAATAACGTGAATTTAAAAACTGTTTCCGGCTCTGCTGTTGAATTGTCTGAAGTTGCTTTCGGACGTGAATTTAATGAAGCTCTTGTACACCAAGTTGTTACAGCTTATTTAGCTGGTGGTCGTCAAGGCTCTAAAGCTCAGAAGTCACGTGCAGACGTTTCTGGCGGTGGTAAAAAACCATTCCGTCAAAAAGGTACTGGCCGCGCTCGTGCTGGTTCTATTCGTAGCCCAATCTGGGTTGGTGGTGGTAAAACTTTTGCTGCTCGTCCACAAGATTGGTCTCAAAAAGTAAACCGCAAAATGTACCGCGGTGCAATGCAATGTATCTTAGCTGAACTTGTTCGCCAAGATCGTCTTGTATTGGTTGAAGAGTTTGCAGTAGAAGCTCCAAAAACTAAAGAATTGCTTGCAAAACTAAACGGCTTGAACGCTACTCGCGCATTAATCGTTACTGAAGCTGTAGATGAAAATCTATATTTAGCTGCTCGTAACCTTCCACACGTTGATGTGGTTGATGCTGCTGGGATCGATCCTGTTGGCTTGATCGCGTTTGATAAAGTTGTTATGTCTGTTGCGGCTGCTAAGAAGATTGAGGTAGAACTCGGATGAACAACGAACGTATCTATCAAGTCCTAAAAGGGCCTGTTTTTTCAGAAAAAGCACAAGTTCTAGGCGAAACTGCTGGTGTTCAAGTTTTTAAAGTTGCTATCGATGCAAACAAACTTGAAATCAAAAAAGCAGTAGAGCAATTATTTGGTGTAGAAGTTGTTAAAGTTAACACGACTATCACTAAAGGTAAGACTAAACGCTTTGGTAAAACATTAGGACGTCGTTCTGATGTTAAAAAAGCATACGTCACCCTGAAAGCTGGCCAAGATGTTGAAATGGCTGACTTGGGCGATACCGCTGAAAGCACAGCGGAATAAGGACGAAAATTATGCCAATTCAAAAATGTAAGCCAACGTCTCCAGGACGTCGCTTTGTAGAGAAGGTGGTTCATAATCATCTTCACAAAGGCGCGCCTTATGCACCGTTGGTTGAAGCTAAAAAACGTACTGGTGGTCGTAATAATAACGGTCACATTACAACTCGTCACGTTGGTGGTGGTCATAAACAAAACTACCGTATCGTTGACTTCAAACGTAACAAAGACGGCATCCCTGCTGTAGTTGAACGTATTGAATACGATCCTAACCGTACATCACATATTGCTTTATTGAAATATGCTGACGGTGAGCGTCGTTATATTATTGCTGCTAAAGGCTTACGTGCTGGCGATAAAGTACAATCTGGTAACGATGCTCCAATTCGTCCAGGTAACTGCTTACCGCTTCGTAATATGCCTATCGGTTCTACATTACATAACATTGAGCTTAAAATCGGTAAAGGTGCACAATTAGTGCGTTCTGCTGGTACTTCTGCTCAGTTGTTGGGTCGTGACGGTTCTTACGCAATCATTCGTCTTCGTTCAGGCGAAATGCGTAAAGTACACGTTGAATGTCGCGCTGTGTTAGGTGAAGTATCTAACTCAGAAAGCAACCTTCGTTCACTTGGTAAAGCAGGTGCTGCACGCTGGCGTGGTGTTCGTCCTACCGTTCGTGGTATGGCGATGAACCCAGTTGACCATCCACATGGTGGTGGTGAAGGGCGTAACAAAGGTATTCAACCTGTAAGCCCATGGGGTCAAAAAGCTAAAGGGTACAAAACTCGTACCAATAAGCGTACGACTAAGATGATCATTCGCGACCGTCGCGTTAAGTAACAAGTAAAGGAATCTGACAATGCCTCGTTCTCTGAAAAAAGGCCCATTCGTCGATGCGCACTTGTTCGCTAAGGTTGAAGCGGCTATCGCGGCTAATAACCGTAAGCCGATCAAAACTTGGTCGCGTCGTTCGATGATCCTCCCGGATTTTGTTGGTTTAACAATTTCTGTACATAATGGTCGTAACCATGTTCCAGTGATCGTATCTGAACATATGGTTGGTCACAAACTCGGTGAATTCGCGCCAACTCGTACCTATCGTGGTCACGGTGTTGACAAGAAGTCTAAACGTTAAGGTGCTATGATGGAAGTTACTGCTAAATTACGCGGTGCCGCTATCTCGGCACAAAAAACTCGTTTGGTTGCAGACCTAATCCGTGGCAAATCTATTGCTCACGCGCTTAATATCTTAAACTTCAGCAACAAAAAAGCTGCAGTTGTAGTGAAAAAAGCATTGGAATCTGCAATTGCAAACGCTGAACACAATAACAGTTTAGATGTAGACGACCTTAAGGTTACTACGATTTACGTTGATGAAGGCACTAGCCTTAAACGTATTATGCCACGTGCTAAAGGCCGTGCAGATCGTATTACTAAGCGTACTTGTCACATTACCGTTAAGGTAGGGGTTTGATATGGGTCAGAAGGTTCATCCAATCGGTATCCGCCTTGGTGTTGTAAAACGTCATAACGCCAACTGGTATGCGAGTCCGAAACAATACGCTGAATACTTGCTTAAAGATCTTCAAGTTCGTGAGTTTTTAACTAAAAAACTTAAAAGCGCGATGATCAGCAATATTCTTATCGAACGTCCTACAGGCGCTGCTAAGGTAACAATTAGCACTGCTCGTCCAGGTATCGTTATCGGTAAAAAAGGCGAAGACATTGAGAAATTACAGCGTGAACTTACCAAGATTATGGGTGTTCCAGCGCAAGTAAGCATCAACGAAATCGATCGCCCAGACTTAGACGCTCGTTTAGTTGCTGAAGCAATTGCTTCACAATTAGAGAAACGTGTAATGTTCCGTCGTGCTATGAAGCGTGCGGTTCAAAACACTATGCGTGCTGGTGCTAAAGGTATCAAAGTTGAAGTTTCTGGTCGTTTAGGTGGTGCAGAAATTGCACGTACTGAATGGTATCGTGAAGGTCGTGTACCTTTACATACACTTCGTGCTGACATCGACTATGCAACTATGCGCGCTGAAACTACTTACGGTACGATTGGTGTTAAAGTTTGGATTTTCCGTGGCGAGATCTTAGGTGGCATGAAACAAGTCATGAACCCTGCTCCTGCTGAAGAACGTCCAGCTAAACGCGGTCGCGGTCGTGGTGAAGGTCAAGAGCGTCGTGGTCGTCGCAATGATCGTTCTGCTGAAAAAGGAGAATAATCCATGTTGCAACCTAAACGTACTAAATTCCGTAAGGTGCAAAAAGGCCGTAACACTGGTCTAGCGCATCGTGGTAGCACAGTATCTTTCGGTACAATCGCACTTAAATCTGTTGAGCGTGGTCAAATGACTGCTCGTCAAATCGAAGCTGCGCGTCGTACAATTAGCCGTCGTGTTAAACGTGGTGGTAAGATCTTTATCCGTGTTTTCCCAGACAAACCAATTACTGAAAAACCATTAGAAGTTCGTATGGGTAAAGGTAAAGGTTCTGTGGAATACTGGGTTTGCCAAATCAAACCAGGTAAGATCTTGTACGAAATGGATGGTGTTAGTGAAGAATTGGCACGCGAAGCGTTTACGCTTGCAGCTGCTAAGCTTCCATTTAAAACCACTATCGTTACTAAGACGGTGATGTAATGAAAACTAAAGATCTACGTGAAAAATCGGTAGAAGAGTTGGCAGCTTTGCTTGATGAGCAACAGCTTAACCAATTCCGTCTTCGTATGGCGAAAGCAACTGGTCAATTGGGTAAATCGCATGAAGTTGCGTTAACTCGTAAGACTATTGCTCGTATCAAGACCCTCCTTACCGAAAAACAGGGGAACGCACAATGAGTGAGCAAACAGTTCGCACGTTAACAGGCAAAGTAGTAAGTGACAAAATGGACAAGTCTATTGTTGTACTTATTGAACGCCGCGTTCAACACCCGTTGTATGGCAAATCAATCCGCCGTTCAACAAAATTACACGCTCATGATGAGAACAACACTGCTAAAACTGGCGATGTTGTAACCATTAAAGAAAGCCGCCCAATTTCAAAAACTAAAGCTTGGACTTTAGTGGAAGTTATTGAAGCAGCTGCTGAGTAATTAGACGTTCTTGTTGCATCATCGGTCAATTTCGAGTACTCTTTGAGCCTTTCGAAATTGCGACCGGTGATGCTCGGTTTTGGAGTAGGGCAATGATTCAGACCGAAAGTATGCTAGACGTAGCAGACAACAGTGGTGCTCGCCGCGTACAATGTATTAAAGTACTTGGTGGTTCACATCGTCGTTATGCTTCTGTTGGCGACATTATTAAAGTTACTGTAAAAGAAGCAATTCCGCGTGGCCGTGTTAAAAAAGGTGACGTGATGAATGCAGTTGTAGTTCGTACTAAATTCGGTATTCGTCGTCCAGACGGTTCTGTGATCCGTTTCGATGATAATGCTGCAGTTATCTTGAACAACAACAAGGCTCCGATTGCCACTCGTATTTTCGGACCAGTGACTCGTGAACTTCGTACTGAACAGTTCATGAAAATCATTTCATTGGCTCCTGAAGTTCTATAATAGAGGCAATCATGGCTAAGATTAGAAAAGGCGATCAAGTAATTGTGATCGCAGGTAAAGAAAAAGGCAAACAGGGTACTGTTTTGTCTGTTTCAAATGACCAAGTTAAGGTTGAAGGCCTTAATTTAGTTAAGAAGCATCAAAAGCCGAACCGTGCAACAGGTGCTGAAGGCGCTATTGTTACACAAGAAGCTTCGCTTCATATTTCAAACGTGGCAGTTTTTAATGCTGCAACCCAAAAGGCTGACCGTGTTGGTTACCAAGTGATTGAAGGCGTGAAAACTCGCGTTTACAAATCAAATGGTGAATCAGTGGCGGTAGCGAAGTAATAGGTTGAACTAGGCTATGGCCAGACTTAAAACACGTTATAACGACGAAATCCGAGCTAAGTTGAAAGAAGAACTTGGTTTGGGCAATGTGATGGAAATTCCTCGCATTACTAAAATCACCATCAACATGGGTGTTGGTGCGGCTTCAGCTGACAAGAAATTGTTAGATGGCGCTTTGGCGGATATGCAAGCTATTGCTGGTCAAAAACCAGTTCTTACATTAGCGCGCAAATCAATCGCTGGTTTTAAAATCCGTGATGGTTGGCCGATTGGTTGTAAAGTAACTTTACGCGGCGAACAAATGTACGAATTCTTAGACCGTTTGATCTCTATCGCTATCCCTCGTATTCGTGACTTCCGCGGTTTTTCTGCGAAATCATTCGATGGTCGTGGTAATTATTCAATGGGTCTCAAGGAACAAATTATGTTCCCTGAAATCGATTTTGATAAGATCGATCGTATTCGTGGTATGGATATTACTATCACTACGACTGCTCGTACTGATGACGAAGGCCGTGCGCTAATCCGTGCATTCGGCTTCCCGTTCAAATAAGAGGTCGATATGGCTAAGAAAAGTATGATTAATCGCGAATTGAAACGCGAAACTACAGTTGCTAAATACGCTGCAAAACGTGCTGAATTAAAAGCTACGATTGCAAACGTAAATGCATCTGATGAAGAACGTTTCGAAGCGATGATGAAGTTACAAGCATTACCACGTAATGCGTCTCCAGTACGTCTTCGTAACCGTTGTGGTTTAACTGGTCGTCCTCATGGTTACTTCCGTAAGTTCGGCTTAAGCCGTAACAAATTACGTGACACAGTAATGCAGGGTGATGTACCGGGCGTTGTTAAGGCAAGCTGGTAAGGAGCGACTATAAATGAGTATGCAAGATACCGTTGCCGACATGCTAACACGTGTTCGTAACGCACAAATGGCAAAGAAACAAACTGTTTCTATGCCTAATTCTAAGTTGAAAGTTGCAATTGCAAACGTACTTCAACAAGAAGGTTACATTTCAAATGTAGAAGTTGCTGATCTTGAAGGCAAAGCTACTTTGACAATTACTTTAAAATATTTTGAAGGCAAACCAGTTATCGAAACTGTGAAACGCGTAAGCCGTCCAGGTCTACGTCAGTATCGCGGTAAAGATGCACTTCCGAGCGTTAAGCAAGGTTTAGGTATTGCAATTGTTTCTACAAGCAAAGGCATCATGACTGATCGCGCTGCACGTGCTGCAGGCGTTGGTGGTGAAGTTATTGCTTTTGTTTCTTAATAGGTGATTCCTCATGTCTCGTGTGGCTAAAGCCCCAGTAACTGTACCTAACGGTGTAGCAGTTACTCAGAACGGCCGGCAGGTCGAAGTGAAAGGCAGCAAAGGTACGTTGTCTTTCAACCTGCATGCGCTGGTCGAGCTTAAACAGGAAGAAGGTCAACTTCATATTGCTCCAGTTAAAGAATCTCGCGATTCTTGGATGCAAGCTGGTACTGCTCGCGCTGTTCTTAATAACCTTGTAAAAGGTGTTAATGAAGGCTTCGAACGTAAGTTACAACTTATCGGTGTTGGTTATAAAGCTGCGGTTAAAGGTACAGTTGTGAACCTTAACCTTGGTTATTCTCACCCGATTGATTACGCTCTTCCTGAAGGTGTAACTGCTGAAACTCCGACTGCTACTGAAATCATTTTGAAATCAGCTAACAAGCAATTGTTAGGTCAAGTTGCTGCAGAAATCCGTGGTTATCGTCCACCAGAGCCGTATAAAGGTAAAGGTGTTCGCTATTCTGACGAAGTTGTTCTTCGTAAAGAAGCTAAGAAGAAATAAGGCGCGAGGTTCTTATGAACGAAAAGAAACAATCCCGTTTGCGTCGTGCGAAAAGCACACGCTTGCACATTCGTGCATTGGGTGCGACTCGCTTGTGTGTAAACCGCACGCCGCGTCACATCTATGCTCAAGTTATTTCTGCAGATGGTGGCAAAGTATTAGCGCAAGCTTCTACTTTGGATGCATCTTTACGTAGCGGAACTACAGGTAATGTAGATTCAGCAACTAAAGTAGGTGCTTTAATCGCAGAACGTGCAAAGGCTGCTGGTGTAACTAAAGTTGCATTTGACCGTTCTGGTTTTAAATATCATGGTCGTATCAAAGCCTTGGCTGATGCTGCTCGTGAAAACGGCTTGGAGTTCTAATCATGGCTAAAGTTGAACAAAACGAAGGTCTTGTTGAAAAGCTGGTTGCCGTTGATCGTGTAGCCAAAGTTGTTAAGGGTGGTCGTATCTTCTCTTTCACAGCATTAACTGTTGTGGGTGATGGTAATGGTCGTGTAGGTTTTGGTCGCGGTAAAGCGCGTGAAGTTCCAGCTGCTATTTCTAAAGCACTTGAAGCTGCACGCCGCAACATGATCACTGTTGATCTTGTTGATGGTACTGTACAACATCCTATTCATGCTCGTCATGGCGCTAGCCGTGTTTACATGCAACCTGCATCTGAAGGTACTGGCGTAATCGCTGGTGGTTCTATGCGCGCAGTTTTAGAAGCTGCTGGTGTACGTAACGTATTGACGAAATGTTATGGTTCTACTAACGCGGCTAACGTTGTAAATGCAACTTTTAATGGTTTACGTGATATGACGTCTCCTGAGAAAGTTGCTGCTAAACGTGGTCTTTCAGTAGAACAAATTTTAGGGTAATCAATCATGAAAACGATTAAAGTTACCCAGACTAAATCTTCTTCGCATCGTTTGAAAAATCACAAACTTTGCCTACAAGGTTTAGGTCTGCGTCGTATTGGTCATACAGTAGAAGTAATAGATACACCTTCTAACCGTGGTATGATCAACAAAGTCTACTATATGGTTAGTGTAGAGGAATAAGCCATGACTCTGCGTTTAAATGAGCTTGCACCTGCTGAAGGTGCAAAACGTGATAATCGTCGTTTAGGCCGTGGTATCGGTTCTGGTGTCGGTAAGACTGGTGGCCGTGGTGTCAAAGGTCAGAAATCACGTAAAAGTGGTGGCGTTCGTCCAGGCTTTGAAGGTGGTCAAACTGCGTTATATCGTCGTTTACCTAAATTCGGTTTCACAAGCCAATTGGCTTTGAAAACTGCTGAAGTACGTTTGTCTGAACTTGCTAAAGTTGAAGGTGATATTATTTCACTTGAAACTTTGAAAGCTGCGAATGTTGTACGTAAAGATATGTTGCGTGCTCGTGTTGTTCTTTCTGGTGAAATCACTCGTGCATTCACTGTTCAAGGTGTTGCATTGACTAAAGGCGCTAAAGCTGCTCTTGAAGCTGCTGGCGGTAAAGTCGAGGAGTAATCGCGAGTGACTATGTCTCCTAGTTCTTCAGGTCATGTTAACATGATGAAAGGTCAACCATTTCATGTGAAATATCGTGAAATTATTCGCCGATTAATGTTCTTGATTGGTGCATTGGTAGTCTTTCGACTAGGAGCGCATATTCCGCTGCCAGGTATTGATAATGTTGCTCTAGAACGTTTTTTCAAAGCTAATGAAGGTACTTTTTTAGGTTTGTTTAACATGTTCTCGGGTGGAGCATTAGAACGAATGTCCATTCTGGCGTTAGGTATCATGCCGTACATTTCTGCATCTATTATTGTGCAGTTGATGTCGACCGTGGTGCCTTCGTTAGAAGCATTGAAGAAAGAAGGCGAGCAAGGTAAGCGTAAGATTAATCAATATACGCGCTACGGCACCCTTTTACTTGCATTAGTCCAAGGTATCGGGATGTGTGCTGGTCTAATCAGTCAAGGTATTACTTTGACTTCAGGACTGGCTTTTTACATTCCAGCGCTAACATCGTTAGTTGCAGGTACCATGTTCTTAATGTGGTTAGGTGAGCAAATTACTGAACGTGGTGTTGGTAACGGTATCTCAATGATTATCTTTGCAGGTATTGTTGCTGGTTTACCAAACTTAGTGATCCAAGCATTTACTTCGGTAGATAATGGCCAATCAAGTTTAATTGGTTTGGCTATCTTTGGATTGCTATCAGTTGCTGTTTTAGCAGCGATTGTGTTTATTGAAAAAGCTCAACGTCGTATACCTGTGAACTATGCTCAAAAACAGCAAGGTCGTCGTGTATTCACTGCACAGCAAACGCATTTGCCATTGAAGATCAACATGGCAGGGGTTATTCCAGCAATTTTCGCAAGTTCGTTATTGTTGTTCCCTGCAAGTTTAGGTCAATGGTTAGGCAGTGCTGATCCAAATGCAGGAATTGTAAAACGTAGCCTACAAGATTTGGCATTGGTATTATCGCCTGGACAACCGTTGTATTTAGTGCTCTTCGGTGCGTTAATTATCTTTTTCTGTTATTTCTATACGGCGCTTGTTTTTAGCCCGAAAGAAGTATCAGAGAACTTGAAACGCAGTGGAGCTTATGTACCTGGTATTCGCCCAGGTGAGCAAACTGCTCGTTACTTAGATCATATTCTTAATCGTTTGACGTTTATTGGTGCAATCTACATTACAGTCATCTGTTTAATGCCGATGATTTTACAAAGTTCTTTTGGTATTCCATTCCATTTGGGTGGTACCTCATTACTTATCGTAGTTGTTGTTGTTATGGACTTTATGGCTCAGCTTCAAGCCCATTTGACATCACATCAGTATGACGATCAATCGTTAATGAGAAAAACGACTGCTCATCCTAAGGGATAAGCGCACTTAGAAGGTTTCATCATGAAAGTACAAGCTTCTGTAAAGAAAATTTGTGGTAGCTGTAAAGTTATCCGTCGTAATGGGGTTATTCGCGTAATTTGCAGCGCAGAACCTCGTCATAAGCAGCGTCAAGGTTAATTTAATTAAGACCTGTTGATTTCAGTAGGCTAATTAGGTTATTATCCGCCCCTCAAGATTTTTGTGGGGCGGTTGATTATCTCTACTGCCTTTTTGGAGAAATTTGAATGGCTCGTATTGCCGGTGTAAACATTCCGGATAACAAGCATGCTGTTATCTCTCTCACGTATATTTTTGGTATTGGCCGCCACACAGCTAAAAACATTTTAGCTGCTGCAGGTATTACGACTACTACTAAAATTCGTGAATTAGATGATGCTCAGCTTGATGCGATTCGTGCAGAAGTTGCTAAGGTTCCGACCGAAGGTGACTTACGTCGCGAAATTTCCATGAACATTAAACGTTTAATGGATTTAGGCTGCTACCGCGGTCTTCGTCATCGTCGCAGCTTGCCTGTTCGCGGACAACGCACCAAAACTAACGCACGTACCCGTAAAGGTCCGCGCAAACCTATTAAGAAATAAGATTTCTGGAAGCTAAAAGATGGCTAAAGATACTCGCACACGCAAGAAGGTCACTCGTACCGTCTCTGAAGGTGTTGCACACATTCACGCTTCTTTTAATAACACCATTGTTACGATTACTGATCGTCAAGGTAATGCATTGGCTTGGGCTACTTCAGGTGGACAAGGCTTCCGTGGATCACGTAAATCAACTCCGTTTGCTGCTCAGGTAGCTGCTGAAGTTGCTGGTAAAGCTGCTTTAGATTACGGTTTGAAAAACTTGGACGTCCTTGTAAAAGGTCCTGGTCCAGGTCGTGAATCTGCGGTTCGTGCATTAGGTGCAGTGGGTTATAAAATTAACAGCATTACCGATGTGACACCGATTCCGCACAACGGTTGCCGTCCACCTAAAAAACGTCGCGTGTAAGGAGAAACATTCATGGCTCGTTATATTGGTCCAAAATGCAAACTCTCTCGCCGCGAAGGGACAGACCTGCAATTAAAATCTGGCGTTAAACCATTTGACGTCAAAACAAAAAAATCTGCTAAAGCTCCTGGTCAACATGGCCAAAGCCGTGCTAAACAATCAGAGTATTCACTACAATTACGTGAAAAACAAAAAGTACGTCGCATGTACGGTGTTTTAGAGCGTCAATTTAGTAACTACTACAAAGAAGCTGCTCGTGTTAAAGGCGCAACAGGTGAAAACTTGTTGAAATTGCTTGAAAGCCGCCTCGATAACGTTGTTTATCGCATGGGTTTTGGTTCTACACGTGCAGAAGCTCGTCAGCTGGTATCTCACCGTTCAATCACTTTAAATGGTCGTCGTGTTAACATCGCGTCTATCCAAGTTAAAGCGGGCGACGTGATTGCAGTTCACGAAAGCGCTAAACAACAATTACGTATCAAAAACGCAATTGAATTAGCTGCTCAACGTGGAACAGCTGCTTGGATTGAAGTAGATCATTCAAAACTTGAAGGTACATTTAAAGCTGCACCAGATCGTTCTGATTTACCTGCTGAAATCAACGAAAGCTTGATTGTAGAATTGTATTCTAAATAATCCTTGAGGTAGCAATAATGACGCGTACTGCAAACGAGTTTCTAACTCCGCAAGCGATCAAGGTCGAAGCGGCAAGCGGGACCTCGGCAAAAGTGATTCTTGAACCATTAGAGCGTGGCTTTGGTCATACTCTTGGTAATGCTTTACGTCGCATCCTTTTGTCTTCTTTACCTGGCGCAGCCGTGGTTGAAGTAGAGATTGAGGGTGTCGAGCACGAGTACAGTACTTTAGAAGGCTTGCAGCAGGACATCGTCGAGCTCTTGCTGAACCTAAAAGGATTGTCTATTAAGCTGTTCGATCAAAACGAAGCATATTTGACATTGGAAAAACAAGGTCCTGGCGATGTAACTGCTGCTGACCTTCGTTTACCACATAATGTTGAAGTGGTTAACCCTGAACATCTGATTGGTACTTTAAGTGCTTCAGGCTCATTAAAAATGCGCTTGAAAGTTTCTCAAGGTCGTGGTTATGAAACTTCTGACTCTCGTTTCCCTGAAGGCGAAACGCGTCCTGTAGGTCGTCTACAGTTAGATGCTTCTTATAGCCCGATTAAACGTGTGTCTTACACAGTTGAAAATGCTCGTGTAGAACAACGTACTGACCTTGATAAGCTCGTCATTGATCTTGAAACGAATGGAACTGTAGATCCTGAAGAAGCTATCCGCAAAGCGGCAACAATCTTGCAACAACAAATTGCAATTTTTGTTGATCTTCAGAAAGATCAAGCTCCAGTTGCTCAAGAGCCACGTGAAGAAGTTGATCCAATCTTGCTTCGTCCAGTTGATGATCTAGAGCTTACTGTTCGTTCTGCTAACTGTTTGAAAGCAGAAAATATTTACTACATTGGTGATCTAGTACAGCGTACTGAGGTTGAGTTGCTTAAAACTCCTAACCTTGGTAAAAAATCGCTTACTGAGATCAAAGATGTTCTGGCTTCTAAGGGCTTACAGCTCGGCATGCGTTTAGAGAACTGGCCACCAGCTAGTCTCCGTATGGACGATCGTTTCGCCTATCGTAGCCGTTAATTAAGTAGGACTATCACCATGCGTCATCGTAATAGTGGTGTGAAATTAGGCCGTACCAGCAGCCATCGTAAAGCGATGTTTCAAAACATGGCTAATTCTTTGTTTGAGCATGAGTTAATTAAAACAACTGTGCCTAAAGCAAAAGAGTTACGTCGTGTAGCTGAGCCTTTAATCACTTTAGCTAAAAACGATACTGTAGCAAACCGTCGTTTGGCGTTTGCTCGTACTCGTTCAGCAGCAACAGTTGGTAAATTATTTACCGTTCTTGGCCCTCGTTACAAAGAACGTAACGGCGGTTATCTACGTGTTCTTAAAGCTGGTTTCCGTGCAGGTGATGCTGCACCGATGGCTTATGTAGAACTTGTGGATCGTGAAGTAAACTAATTACTCACGTCACAGAACAATCGGTTGTTCGAAAAAGGTCGGTGTTTCACCGGCCTTTTTTTATGCCTTTTTGTTGGACAATTTATGGTTTTGTCCCAAATTGACTTAAATTTCGTCAGAAAAATGCAAACTTGACATTGCGTATTGTCAGATTTGTGCTTTAATAAAAAAGTACTCTTAAAAAGGTTATAAAAACAACATGGAAAAGCAAGTTGATATTCTTATCGTTGGTGCAGGTATCTCTGGTATTGGTGTAGCTGCGCATCTTTCAAAACACTCACCACAACGTTCATTTGAAATTATTGAGCGTCGTGAGAGCTTCGGTGGTACTTGGGATTTATTTAAATATCCGGGTATCCGTTCCGATTCAGATATGTCTACTTTTGGGTTTAATTTTAAACCATGGCAAAAAGCCAATGTCTTGGCAGATGGCGCTTCGATTAAAGGCTATGTTGCTGAAGTTGTCGATGAATTTAAATTAAAAGATAAAATTCATTTTAATCAACGTGTACGTACTGCAAATTATGATTCATCAATTAAAAAATGGGTCGTACAAATTGAAGATGAAAATCAAAAACTCAATACGTGGGTTGCAAACTTTGTAATCGGATGTACGGGTTATTATAATTATGATCAAGGTTATCAACCTGATTATCCAGGTAAAAATGATTTTAAAGGCGAATTTATTAACCCACAATTTTGGCCTGAAAACTTAGATTATTCGGGTAAAAAAGTGGTGATTATTGGTAGTGGTGCAACAGCTATTACCTTAGTGCCTGCGATGTCAAAAGGTGGAGCAGGGCATGTGACCATGTTGCAACGTTCACCAACCTATATTGCTTCAATCCCATCTATTGATTTTGTTTATGACAAAATGCGTAAGGTTTTACCTGAAGATGTGGCATATAAGTTAACCCGTGCACGTAATATTGGTATGCAACGCGGTATCTATGCGCTTGCACAAAAACAACCGAAGTTACTGCGTAAGTTCTTACTCAAATCGATTGAAATGCAATTAAAAGGTAAAGTGGATATGAAACACTTTACCCCAACCTATAATCCATGGGATCAGCGTTTATGCGTTGTGCCAGATGGTGACTTATTTAAAATTTTACGTTCTGGTAAAGCCAGCGTTGAAACAGATCAAATTGAAAAAATTACCGCAACAGGTATCCAATTAAAATCTGGGAAGCATTTAGATGCGGATATCATCGTTTCAGCAACAGGTTTAGAAATCCAAATCTTGGGTGGTATCAAAGCGACAATTGATAATAAACCAATGAATACGTCTCAACACATGCTGTATCAAGGTGTGATGGTTAGTGATGTGCCAAATATGGCAATGATCATTGGTTATATCAATGCATCATGGACATTAAAGGTTGATATCGCAGGTGAGTATATTTGCCGTCTTGTAAACTATATGGACAAGAAGGGCTATGACGAAGTTATTCCTCAAGGTGATGCAACTGAATTGATGGAAGATACAGTGATGGGCAGTTTAAGCTCAGGTTATATTGCCCGTGCGGCGGATGTGATGCCGAAACAAGGTAAGCATGCACCTTGGAAAGTGTCGAATAACTATTTAGCAGATCGTAAAGAACTTAAAAATGCCAAGTTTGAAGATGGTATTTTAAAATTCCATAAGCGTGAAGCACAACTTGCAAAAAAGCCTAAACTGGTTTCTTAATCAAACCTAGAAATCACTCAACTAAGAAATAGCAAAATAAACAAGCTATGAAATAAACAAGGAGCGAAAGCTCCTTTTTTATTGCGACATAAAATTGATTTAAAAAGAATGTTTGGTGATAGAAAAAGGAGCCAAAGCTCCTTTAACAATGATCAGATAAATTATAAAGAACGGGAAATCAGTTCTTTCATAATCTCGTTTGTACCTGCATAAATACGATTTGCCCGATTATCGATATAAGCGCGTGCAATTGGATATTCCAGCATATAACCATAACCACCATGTAATTGAAGGCATTCATCAACCACATTAGAGAATACTTCTGAAATTTTGTATTTTGCGGCAGCTGCAGCATCAACACCTAATGTACCTTCAAGTTGTAATTCCATACAACGGTCGAGGTAAGCACGGCAGAAATCAATTTCTGTGCGCATTTCAGCAAGTTTAAAACGTGTATTTTGAAAAGCACCGATCGGTTTACCAAACGCTTTACGGTCTTTGGTATATTGAACGGTATGTGCCAGCGCTGCTTCTGCGCCTGCTTGACAGATAATCGCGACCAGCATACGTTCCCATGCCAACTCTTTCATCAGCATGATAAAACCCATGCCTTCCATACCCAATAAATTTTCTTTTGGCACACGAACATCTTCAAAGAACAATTCGCAAGTATCTTGTCCTTTCATACCAATTTTATTGAGTGGTTTTCCTTTGCTAAAGCCAGCACGGTCAGCTTCGACGATAATCAAAGATAGATTGGCAGAACCTTTCTCTGAACTGCCTGTTTTACATACGACAATTGCCATATCGCATAGATAACCATTGGTAATAAAGATTTTAGAACCATTGATTACATATTCATCCCCATCTAAAACGGCGGTGGTGCGAACACCTTGTAGGTCTGAGCCTGTTCCCGGTTCTGTCATCGCAATGGCTGTGACGGTTTCTCCAGAAGCCATTTTAGCAATCCAATGTTTTTTCTGTTCTTCATTACCAAAGTTGTTGATGTAGTTGGCAACAATATCTGAGTGCAAAGAAAAACCTGTAGAAGAATCCATTGCATAGGCTTGTTCTTCAATCAGAATCATACTGTAGAGGCGATCTACGCCATAGCCACCATATTCTTCAGGCATGGTTGCACAGAGCAGGCCCATTTCACCTGCTTTGTTCCATAAATCGCGATCTACATGTTGTTGCTGTTCATATTTAGCAATATTTGGCACAACTTCTTTTTCATAAAATTTACGTACTGTTTCACGAAAAGCATCGTGATCGGAATTAAACAATTTACGAGGCAACATATTGGTTAAAGGTCGGATAGCACCTGATTGCATTTTTATAATATCCATATGAGTTTTAGTGAGTTGAAATTATGTGAATTGCTTATTTGTCGCAATGAGATGAATGCTCAAAACTCATTTTTAAATGATGAATTTGGTCATTTAGAAGAATTTAGCGAGAAATTGATCGGGAATCGGGTAAACTAAGTCAGAATTAACCATTGGGGGAAAATGATGTCAGAAGAACTTACTTTAGAAGAACGTAAAGTGATTTATCGTGCTCGTCGCGGTTTAAAAGAGATTGATGTATATTTTGACCCATACGTAAAACAATATTACTTAGCAGCAAGTGCGCAGGAAAAAGCCTTGTTTAAAGAGTTAGTTGATCAGGAAGACCCAGATTTATTGGATTGGTTTATGGAAGTTTCAGAGCCACCTCGACCTGAACTCAGAAGCTTGATCAATAAACTTAAAGATTATGTCCACGGATGAGTTAAAAACTCACCAACGATATCAATTCAAACCCAGTCGTATTGCACTGGGTTTTCAACTTTTGTGTTTAACAATTATTTTTATAGTGCTGTACTCCATTATTACTGTATGGATAAGTGTATTACTGCTGTTGTTGGCATGCTTCAGTCTAAAAATATTTAGAATGCGTCCACAAGTCCGAAGTTTAGAACATTTTGATTTAGATCAGTGGACCCTACAATATGAGGATTCCAATCAAATTCATCATGTACAAATTCAGCAAATGATTGATCATCGATTTTATATCGCAGTGTATTTTTGTGAGAAAAACAATAAAAGTTTAATTATTTGGCAAGATCAAGTGAGCAAAATACAGTGGAAATCTTTAAAATCTCGGGTTAAATTAAGTTAATTGTCTAACAAATATAAAAAATCTAATTTTAATTTAATTTAAATAAAACATAGCTTTATTTATATTTTTGCTTATTTAATATTCATTGTTAGACCAAATATATACAAAATAGCGCAATTGTAAAATTGTCCGACAATTATCTCTGTAAAAATCTGATCTTGCATGTAAATTAAAACGACCAACAGCGAGGAGGAATTTCCAAATGGGTGAAATTCATACGTTTTGGTTCTTAGTGGTTGCAATTGTTTTTGCAATTATATTTGGAAGACTAGGAACTATGCTGAGGGAACAGATTGAGAAAGCTAACGCTAACAGTGTTAACGGTAGCAAATTTAAAAGACTTAAAACCAATAAACTCTCTTAAAGAGTTTACCTTTTAACAAGTAGCATGTGCTGAACCGTCGCAATGCTACTTTTTTTTGCTTAAAATTTGTATAAAAACCAGATCAGGTCAATTGAATACTTTCTATATTGTGGCAAATTCTTCAGATGAAATTAGAGCTATTACTCTGTTATTCAGAGATTGCATCTGATATTGTTATTTTAAAAGGGATATAAACACAATTATATAGAGGACAGGAAGTATGTCTAAGGTCCACAAGCTTGGTCAATTGATGCTGACCGCTGTTGTTGCCTCATCTGTGTTATCAGGTTGTTCATATGTTGTAAAATCAGGTGCCAATGTTGCGCTTGGCTTTAGTGAAAAACATATCGTCCCACCCATTTTGGCGGGCAATGATACTGATATGGCATGCAACTCAGGCAATGCGTTAACGCCAGCGATTATGGCAACAAAAGATATGGGGGCCGACCCAACCCGTATGGCAGTATTGTTATATTCAGCTGCGGGGATGTGTGCAGAAAATCGTGCTTTGGATGCAGAACTCAGATATTTACGTGCTTCAAAAGACGGTAAAGTGACTGAAGCGCAAGATGCTCGTATAGAACAAAAACGTTGGGCAGCCCTTGCCGCAGAACGTCAATACACGGGTTATCAATTATTTGCAGAACGTTGGCAGGCAAAATATAAATATACTTTAGGTGATTCTTGTCCAACCATGCGTAAGGACTTAGATCAAACCATCTATTTAATTGGTATGCTCAGTGGTTTGCAATCGATGACCAATGACATTAACTCTGGCGGTGCAGTGAATGTACCGAAAGATATTGCTGCGATTGTCGAACGTGGTATGGCATGTTTAGACAATAACAAATTCTGGGGTGCGCCAATGGCGACACGTGCAGTGATTTGGATATTGTTACCAGGTGCAGGAGATGGTAAGCCTGATCCAACACAGACCTTACAACAATCAATGCAAATCGCAGAACAGAAAGGTGTTCGTTTAGCATTTGCAATGAATGCCGTTGCAGCGCAAGCCAGTGGTGATGATGCTAAATTAAGAGCGGCGTTAAAAGCCTATGCCGCATCGCGTGCAGATGATAAGCCAGTAAACCCTGAATTTAGATTATTAGATGGTATGGCCGGTCAAATGGTTCAAGGTATTGCCGATCGTTATTGGACGGAACATACCGGTGTTCGTGCAGCAGATGATGGAATGACCACATTCTGGGATGAACAAGCCTCTACGGGTGATGATGAATTGTTTAATGATTTACCTGCACCGACTGAAGAGCCAAGTGCTTCAGCTGACGAACCTGCAGCAAATCCATAGTATTCAATTGCATGAATTGGTTAGAATAGAGGAAGAGCGACAGCTCTTCTTTTTTTATGGTGTAGCATGGAACAACACAAGTTAGATAAAAATATATTGTTTATTGCAACCAGTATCATTTTTTTTGCAATTCTTCAGCTTTTTCAAACTCATTTCATTTATCAGCACGATGTTTTTTTAAGCCAGCCTTGGCGCTGGTGGACAGGGCATTGGGTTCATGTGGGATGGATTCATTATGTTTTAAATGTTTTAGCTTTGGCTTGTTTACCCTTTTTATTTCCAAACATTAAAAAGCAAGTTTTTATTGCTTTATTGCTTATTTTATCGCCTTTACTCAGTCTCTGTTTTTATCTGATTTATCCTCATATTTTTGCTTATGCAGGTTTGTCTGGTATTCTTCATGGTCTGTTTGTATTTTGTGCAATCGTCAGTTTAAAAGAAAAGCCAGAACGAAATTTTGCCTTCATCGTATTGTTATGCATCTTCGGCAAAATCGCATGGGAACATTTTTTTGGTGCACTACAAACTGAACAATTGATTGGTCATCCTGTTTTAATACAGGCGCATTTGCTTGGGGTGATTTTTGGAAGTATTTGTGCCATCTTGAGCTTAATTTTTCGACTTAATGTTATGAAATAGACAATGAATCAAGAATATTATTTGTATGAAGTATTATTCTATAAAATTTCATTATTTTGATGAGGTTAAGCACATAGAAGTGTAAAGATATTTAAAAAATAAATTTGAATGAATACTTTGTAATGAATGGATGCTGATTCTCATTTGTGGTTAATTATGTGAATGTTACATCTATTTTAGTTGTAAAAAATATAAGTACTTAGTTGTTTTTTCACATTTAATGATAAGACTATAGATGAGTTGACAAAAAGCTCGCCAAAAAAATTAATCTTTGTCATGTTTTTCTTAGGAAAATTAGGGCAAATTTGAGTGGTGATGATAGGAATGGGTATTGGTAAAGGATTTTACCTCTCACCTAATAATAAAAGATAAGCTGTGCAAGCGATTGTACACTGGTTATAAAAACTGGAATAACAATGCAAGAACCTGTAAATAATAGATCGGGATTAGGTCTACTCAGTTATCTCTGGAATGAGTGGTTCTCAACCTTTTCCATCCTTATTCTGCTTCTCCTGACCTTGATCATTGGGACAGGGGATATGATTCATGGGCAAATGCTTCGTTTAGGTGAACGCCTATATGGAGATGAAAAAATAGGAATGCAATATTCCTTTTTACGTGCTGAGCCCAACAAACCTTCATGTGACCGCAATGTAGATATCGATAAGCTTGTCAAAGAAAAAATGCAACAGGAAGCCAGTGATCCTGATGCGGCATTTTTTGGTTTAACACCAGAAGCAGATGTTCGCGCTTCATTCGTTTCAGCTCAAACGGATTGTGAACAGAAGTATGCGTTCTATGATAAATCGATCAAACATATGGAAGATCATCCATCCCTTCGTTCATATCGTTCGATGGAAACGGGTTTCTTCTGGATATTGAAATGGGGCTCTGAACATCGCGTACTCATCCTGATTTTGATGGTGGTGATTGCTGCAATTACAGCATCATTGAAGATGCATCATATTGGGCTACGTCCAGCGCGTACTAAGCTTGATTTTAAAGTCTATAATATTGCGATGGTACTGGGGAATGCCTTACTGAGCTTCTCGGTCATTAGCCAATATCGTTCAGTACTCAATTCTGGTGTTGAATCGACCCTTGAAACGATTGGAGTCTATTGGCTATGGATGATCCTGTTCGTTGTCTTGACAGTCATCAGCCTGTTTAAATTATTCCGTACACCAGAAAATGCTGAAGAAGGCGGTAAATTTGGCCTTGCGCTGTTGAGCATACCTTTATATGCCTTTATGGCAATTGTGACAGGTATTGCGTTTACTTTCTTTATGGACTACCCAATGGGGCAAGGTATTTACCTTGGCTTGTTGACTGAATTTTCAAATATCTTCCTTAATTTAGCACTGTTTATTTGGGCAGGGATGTTATTGACCCAAACACGCGTGATGGATCTTTTCTTGGCGATTCTTCGTCCTTGGAACTTAGCGCCTGAAACGTTGACGTGGATCATTTTGATTGGTGCAGCAATTCCAACCGCATATACAGGTGCTTCGGGAATCTTCGTTGTTGCTGCTGGTGCGATTATCTATAAAGAAGTGTGGAATTCAGGTGCACGTCGTCAATATGCATTGGCTGTTTCGGCAATGTCAGGTTCACTGGGTGTTGTATTACGTCCGTGTCTCTTGGTGATTTTAATTTCAATGCTGGATAGCCGTCATGTAACTTCAGACGAGTTATTTGATCATGGTATTTATGTATTCTGGTTAACCGCATTTATTTTCTTAGGGGTGTCGTTATTCCTTGCAGAGAATAAGTTCCGTATTAACTCACCGAAAACTGCTGTCCCAGGTATGTTGCGTGCTTTCGTTCCAGTGCTTCCATATATCTTGATTGTTGCTGTCGTGATTGGCTTCTATCAGTTTGGTCTGGACACGAAAATGGATGAATTTACTGCACCTGTAATTCTTCCAATCATGTTATTGGCATTTATTTTATTTGATAAGTTATTTGGTAATAAATTACCGATACCAGAAAACCCAAATAAAGCGCTTGCTCTAGAGCATGAAAAAAATTCTGAATACTTACGTGAGCATGGTGATACCGCTGAAACAAAACGTGGCTTCCGTAGCGCAATTCGTTTTGCAACATCGGAAAGTGTTGGTCATATTGGTGCGTTAATTATCCTGATGGCGTTGTCTGCAAGTGTTGGTGGTCTGATTGAACGTAGTGAAATCGTGACCATGGTTCCAACGCATCTGGGTAGTATCTTGGTGACACTTGGCTTTATGGCATTGTTACTTGCATTAATTGGTATGACAACAGATCCATTTGGTGCGGTGATTCTTGTTGCTGCGACGATTGCGCCAGTTGCATTTGAAAATGGTATTCATCCGATTCACTTCTGGATGATCGTACTGGTTGCATTTGAGTTTGGTTATGTTACGCCACCTGTTGCGCTCAACCATTTGCTGACGAGGCTCTCAGTCGGTGATGCAGAGGTTGCCGCCGCCGATGCTGAGGCAAAAGCCAAATATACAAGCTTCTACTATCGTTATGAGCGTTGGATTTTGCCAATCGTGGTGCTGTTCTCAGCATTGGTGATTGTGACCTATGCGCCGTACATGTTTAACTTGTTTGACTGGTATGCCAGTAAATAATTGAATGTCTAAAAAGCGCCTTCGGGCGCTTTTTTTCTGTCTGTGGCTTTGAATAGATTTAGTGATCTTTAAATTGAAACTGCTGAATGTACTCACTCGGCGTCAAGCTGGTTTCACGTTTAAACATGGCACTAAAGGCACTGGCACTGTCATAGCCCAAATCAAGTGCAACATTGAAAATAGATTTATTCATTGCCAAATCAGTCATGGCTTGCATCAGCCTTGCCTGCCGTACCCAATGACTAAAATGCATATTGGTTTCTTTCTGAAAATGCCGAGTAAGGGTTTTCGGACTAACATGTAAAAATTGGGCGGCATGTTCGAGTGTCCATGTATGGCTGAGATCAAGTTTGATTTCAGCACAAAGCTTTTGCAATTTAATATTTTGTGGCTCAGGTAAGTTAAATGGTAGAACAGGGAGAAGCTCCAACTCATCTAAAATTAGTTCAAGCAATCGTGCTTCACGACTTTGAGGATGGATTGTGGTTTGAATCTGCATCGCTGAGCGAATAAGCTCTTTTAGCAGAGGCGAGATCGTGACAACACGACATTCATTGACTAATTTTGAACGCGCATCTGGCTCAATAAATACACCATAAGCTTGCACATCACCACTGATCAGTAAGGCATGAGCCTTATATGCTGGAATCCATACACCGCGTCCCGGTGGCGTGACCCATGTTCCTTCTGTCGTTTGAATACGGAGAACACCAGAAAGCGTATGAATCAGTTGGATACGTTCATGGCTATGCCAATCTTCAATATGCCCATGGGAATAATTTTCAGTAAAGGCATAAATTGGATAATCTAAAAATCCATGATCATAATTATTCCCCACGATTTACTCCTCAATCAATACGGCACTGCCAATCATATATTCGTGGAATTGCTTAGACCTCAAGCATAATGTCCTTTTTACGATAATTATTGTCATTTTGTCGTACAAATACAAAATGATTATTTTTTAACATGGTTGAATCTTTCTGTATAGGCAGAGCAGCATGTTTCAAAAAGCTTATTTCTACCCATTGTTCGCCATTTTATTTTGGGCTGGAAATGTGATTGTGTCTAAAATGGCAAGTCATGCAATTTCACCTGTGGCGATTACATTTTATCGTTTGGTTTTTGCGCTCGCGGTGATGAGTACTTTTGTATTGATTCCCACTTGGAAAAATCGCCATATTATTCGCCAGTATTGGAAACATTTGGCTTTAGGTGGATTTCTTTCTGTATCCTTATTCCAATTTTTGTCTTATCAAGCAGCGACAACCACAACAGCGACCAATATGGCGATTGTGACAGCATTGATTCCATTATTGACGATTATTTTAAGTACATGGATTTTAAAAGATCAGATTAGCTATGGCTTAGTGATCGGAGGCTTCTTATCATTCTATGGCATTTTGTATTTATTGAGTCATGGGCATATTGCCCAAGTTTTTAGCCAAGGTATGCATCTTGGAGATGGCTTGATGTTGCTTGCCGCAATTGGCTACGCCTTATATGGTGTGCTGTTAAAACGTTGGAAAATGCCGATCCCTGCATGGCAATCGAATTTTGTGATGTCGAGCTTTGCCATCTTATATGTTTTGCCGTTTTTTATCTTTTTACCCGCATCACAAATGCAACTGAATCAACAGACCATTCCTTTGATTTTGTATGCCAGTATTTTCTCATCGATTTTATTGTCTTATCTATGGATTGAAGGTGTAAGACATTTGGGACCCAATAAAAATAGTATTTTTATGAATTTATTGCCTGTGTTTACAGCTTTAATTGCCGTGGTGCTCTTGGGTGAACATTTACAAGTTTTTCATTTGGTTGGTGGTGGTTTAACACTCTGTGGAATTTTATTGGCGCAAATTATCCAAAAGCCAATCCAATGGAAAAAATCAACACAGCAGTCATTGGACTCACTTTAAAATATTGAAATGTCTATTGTTCAAATTGAAAAAAGCCTTAACTTATAAAGAGGTTAAGGCTTTCTGATATCAGATCGTCATTTTTGCCCATGATCAAAATTATTGATTTTGTGCCGCCATTTGCTGTTGAAGTAGCTTGATTTGCTCTTCCTTAAGTTTAATCAATTGATCCGCATCAGCATGTTGTGATTTGAGGTTTTGTTGCTGATCATCAAGTTGTTTTTGGATATCTTCTAGTTTAGCCACTTCTTCTTTAGCTAAACTGGCATTTTCAGGAATTTTATCTTTTAAAATGGATGCTTTGACCAATTCTACATTGGCAGCCTCTGAAGCAGCACTTTGTTCAACAGGCGTTGCCACAGGGGGTGCCGTTGCTTCCACTTTCTTCGCAGCAGGTGTAGTCTGATTCAATGGCTCATTGATTTGGGTGCTTTCAGAGGTGTTATTTAACCAGAAAAAAATAGCAATTAAAACGATAACTGCCCCCAACCCGCCTGCAATAATCCACATTAATTTTGAATTGTTTCTTTGTTCTATATGCATTTTATTCGGTCCGATCTATTTTGAAGAGCGAGGCTTGAATTGAATGACCCCAATTTCATCAGGTATAGCAGGTTCTTCAGGCGCATCTACATGGGTAGGGCGATTTTCAGAATATCCACACTCGATGCATTCAATCCATTCAGCATCGCCTTGGGTGAGCATAACAATACGATCCATCGCTTCACATTTTGGACATTTTGCACCAGCAATGAAACGACGTCTAATATTCATACACCCACCACACTTTAAACAATTTTGGCCGTTAGTTTAAGCGTTTTTTTAGCTATTCGTCCAACCTTGATGACGTAATAATGCATCTATTTTAGGTTCACGACCACGGAAATTGATAAATGCATCAAGTGCTGTATCTTTTCCGCCAACTGCAAGGATTGCCTTACGGAACTCTTGTCCAGTTTGGGTATTAAACACACCTTCATTTTCAAAGCGGTCAAAAGCATCACTTGCTAAAACTTCTGCCCATTTATAAGAATAATAACCCGCAGCGTAACCACCCGCAAAAATATGGCTAAAGCCATTTTGGAAGCGGTTATAAGGTGCTGTTGCTAAAACAGCATACTTCTGGCGAATATCATCTAAAGTGGCTTGGATTTGTTCGGCATTTAGTGCAGGTGTAAGTTTATGAATGGTTAAATCGAACAGTGCAAACTCAATTTGTCGTAAAGTTTGCATACCTGACTGGAAGAAACGAGCATCGAGTAATGCTTTTAAAAGATGCTCAGGAAGTGAGTCTTTAGATTCAATATGTTCACTGATTAAAGCCAAGCTTTCCGTATCCCATGTCCAAAATTCCATAAACTGGCTAGGTAACTCCACTGCATCCCATGCAACGCCGTGCGTTCCAGCAACTGCAATATTGTCTACTTCGGTCAACATATGGTGTAAGCCATGACCAAACTCATGAAATAAGGTATTCACTTCATCATGCGTTAATAGGGCAGGCTGATCACCGACAGGCGGGGTAAAGTTCCCAACCATATAGCAGATTGGTTTTTGTAACCCCGTTTCGGTTTGCATACGCGAGCGGAAACCACTCATCCATGCACCACCACGTTTACCGTTACGTGCATAGAGGTCAAAGTAAAAACCACCAATCACAGTGCCTTGGTCTTCTAGTTCATAATAATGAGCATCTGTATGCCAAAGTGGTGCTTGGCGTTCAATGACTTGAATTCCATATAAACGATTGACCACATTAAATAAGCCTTGAATCACTTTAGGCGCAGGGAAGTATGGTTTTAAATCTTCCTGAGAAAGGTTGAACTGTTGAACTTTTAGTTTTTCAGAATAATAACTGCTGTCCCAAGGTTTTAGCTCATCTATGCCATCTTGTTTGGCAATGGCTTTGAGTTCTTCGATTTCTTTTAATGCAGGTGTACGTGCATGTTCTGCTAAATCAACCAGAAATTGATCAACAGTGGCCACATCGGGTGCCATTTTTGAAGCAAGTGAGTATTCTGCAAAATTGTCAAAACCTAAAAGCTTGGCCATTTCCTGACGTAAGCTGAGGATTTCAACCATCACGGGTGCATTGTCAAATTGCGTATCGCTGGCTTGATCTGAGGCGCGTGTAACATAAGCGTGATAGATTTCTTCACGGAGCGCGCGATCTTCTGCATAGGTCATGATGGCCAAATAAGATGGAATATCTAAGGTAGCAACAGGCTGATCTAGTTCGCGTTGTTGACCATATTGTTTGAGTAATTCAATACTGCCTTGCGGTAGACCTTTAAGCTGATCCGTGGTTAAAGTTTTGCTATAGGCTTGAGTTGAATCCAAAACATGATTAGAAAAATCTGAAGACAGTTGTGATAATCGTGCTGAAATTTCTGCATAGCGCTTTTTAGCCTCACCTTCGAGGGCAACACCTGAAAGTTTAAAATCACGTAAAGCCAGCTTAATTGCACTTTGTTGCGCCGTTGGCAAGTCGCTAAAAATCGCATGATCATAAACATTTTGATAAGTTTGGAACAAGGCAACGTGTTGACCGATCTGAGTGTAGTATTCACTTAGACTTGGCAATAAGGCTTGATAGACTTCACGCGTTTCAGTGTTATTCATCACTGCATTGAGGTGTGACAAAATTCCCCAAGATTCACTCATGTTATTTTCAAGTGAATCTACATTTTCGATCACTGCAAGTTGTTGTTGAATGCTTTCAGGGACTTGGACCAAGTCATTTAAAAAGTTTTGACCGTCTTGGATGGCTTTTTCAATATTTTGTTTGAGTTGATCTAAACTAATTTGATCAAATTGCGGTACTGGCAACGTTGCCTGTTCTAGTGTCATGAGCTTTATGCCAAATCATTTCTTAAGTTATAGATAGATGTAGGGCTTCTGGCAGGGGAAATCAAGGTGTGACAATAAAATTAACACAGATGTTAATGGACTTGTTTGGTTTTGAGGTTGTATTCAAAAGGGATAGAATATGCGCCCGCATCAAAACTGATGCCCAAAATATCTTTTTTAAGATAAAAGCCATTTGCATTTTTTAGCGCAATAAAATTTCGATCTTCAGCATAGTATCGGTATAGGTATTGCAGATCTGCGCTATCACAGTCATTAGACGTTTTAGAAAGCGTTGCTGTTTTATTTTCAATACATGGGTCAAGTTGCTGAGCAATTTCATTTGAGATTTGTGCTGCAGACAATTGATATTTTTGTAGTATTTGGGACAATGTTGCGAACTGTTTATTTTTTAAATCGATCACGTAATACTTTTCACGAAAATAGCTTCGTCCGCCTTCAATTTCTAAATGAGTATAAACACTTAAATAGTTTTGATCCTGATAGATCTTTCCTGAACTAAAGTCGATACGTGTAGCATCATCTGCCAAAAGTTCGTGTTTGATCTGTTGGTTGATTTTTTCAAAACCTTTGCCTTGGATAAAGGGAAAATTTCCTGAAAAGTTTATGTATTTTGAAGGAATCGCTTGGGTTGTAAAGGTGATGGTTTCAGCAGAAGCTATACAGCTGAGTAGCAGTATTGAGAGTGATAGTATATTTTTAATTTTCATGCTGTTATTTCTAGAGTTATTTGAGTCGCTATAGATGCATTATAAAACAAGGAAGACTCTATGAGGGTACAAGAAAAGTATTTTTAGACGTATTCAAATTTAAAATTTTAATGATAAAAAAGAGAGCCGAAGCTCTCTGATTTTGTGGTAAGTAAAATTACTCAGTCTTTGCTTTTGCGTTCGACTTTTTCTTTTTTGCTTTAGCCTTTTTCTTCACTTTATCTTTAGCCTTTGTTTCAGGCTGAGTTGCAGCACTTTTTCCAGGTTTTTTATTGTAAGAGCTGGGTTTTCCTTTGGGCTTTTTCTTTCGAATGGGACGTTCCCCATCTTCGCTGGCATTCCCACTGTCAGATTCAGATTTAACTTTGACAGGACGTTCAGAAAAAACTTCTTCTTTGGCAACGGGTTTTGCAACACGTGGTGCACGACTACGGATTACACGGCCCGCATGCGACAGTTGTTGTAACAATTCAAAATCAATCTTACGTTCTTCTAGGTTAACCCCAGCAACTTTGATCTTGACTTCGTCACCCAAGCCAAAGGCTTGACCACGATTTTGACCGACTAAATTTTGACTAACTTGATCATAAACAAAGTAGTCATCGCCCAATTGACTCACGTGAATCATACCATCCACATATAAGTCTTTTAGGGTTACAAATAAACCAAATTCAGCGGTTGCACTGATCACACCAACAAATTCTTCGCCTAAATGTTGCTGCATATAGTGACATTTCAGCCATGAAGTAACCGAACGCGAGGCTTCATCTGCACGACGTTCAGTTGCAGAGAAATGTTCACCCGCATCTTCTAACGCCGCACCTGAAAGTGGATACTTTTTGTTGGTTAAACTGGCTTTAATCGCACGATGTAATAGCAGGTCAGGGTAGCGACGAATTGGTGAAGTGAAATGGGTATATGCTTCATAAGCCAAGCCATAGTGCCCCACATTTTTTGGACCATAGTAGGCTTGCATCATTGAACGTAACAACACCGCATGAATACTCGGTGCATCAATACGATCTTTGGTTGCTTCAATCACCGTTTGGTAATCGGCTTGTGTCGGTTGGTCAGGGAATTTAAAGCCCAATAATTTTACAAAGTCTTTTACTTTTTGAATGCGTGAAAACTCTGGTGCTTCATGCACACGGTACAACATTGGAACTTCATTTTTTAAGCAATATTCCGCTGCTGCAACGTTAGCAAGCAACATACATTCTTCAATAAGCTTATGCGCAACATTACGTGAACGCGGTAAAATTTCTTTAATTCCACCCAATTCATCAAAAGTCATGTAGGTTTCAACGGTTTCAAATTCCATTGCATGACGTTGTGCACGTAAACCTTTTAAGGTTTCATACAATTGGTAGAGCGTATTGACCGATTTACGGACATCACGATCTTCAGGAATCGCATTGCTGTCGCCATCCAAATATTGTGCAACTTGGGTATAGGTTAAACGTGCTTTTGAATGCATCACTGACGGATAAAATTCAAATTTAGTCACTTTACCAGCACGACTTAAATTTAAATCACACACCATGCATAAACGGTCAACATGTGGATTTAAAGAACATAAGCCATTTGAAAGTGCTTCAGGCAACATTGGTAATACATAGTGTGGGAAATACACCGATGTACCACGTTCTTGCGCTTCATCATCTAAAGGTTTACCAACACGGACATAATGACTGACATCTGCAATCGCGACAACGACACGATAGCCACCACCAGGACGTTTTTCCGCATAGACTGCATCATCGAAATCACGTGCGTCTTCACCATCAATGGTGACTAAAGGCAAATCTCGTAAATCTATACGGCCTTGACGATCTTTTGCAGAAGGTTCTTTAAATGCTTCAGCTTCTTTGATGACTTCTTCTGGGAACTCATAAGGTAAACCATATTCTAAAATGGTTTGCGGGATAATGATTTCAGTATCTGCTTTATCCGCCATTGACTGAATCACATGACCTGTCGCAAATTCATCTCGAGTTGGATAGTCATCAATTTCAACACGTAATGCATCGCCGACTTTGGCTTTGGCATGTTCAATCAGTTCTTTTTCTAAAGTTATGGGTTGATGTGCATTGGGAGGTGCAGGTTGAATAAAGTATTCACCTTCAAATTCTGCAACTTTACCGATCAATTGTTTAACTCGACGTTGAGTCACTTCGGTAATATAGCCCCAAGCTTTACCTTTACGGTCTACAGAAGTTTGTTGGACTTTAACGCGGTCACCATGGAAGACTTGACGTAATTCGCGCTCAGGCAGAAGGAATTCATCTTTCTTACCATCTAAGCTTGCAACGCCTAAACCTTTAGCGTTGACATAAACAGTAGCGTCTAGGGTAGGTTGATCTGCCATCAGCTGATATTTAAAACCATCTTTCATCAACTGACCATCACGGACCATTGCACTTAAACGATGGCTGAGCGCATCTATACTTTTTTGATCGACAATTTCAAGCAGTTCAACAAGATCTGCATGTGACAATGCTTCTTGTTTTCGTTCAATGATTTCTAAGATAAGGGTACGACTTGGAATGGGATTGTCGTAACGCTCAGCTTCAGCTTTGGCTTCAGGATCGACCCAATTTTTCATGATGTATTTGGTTTCTAGTCAGAAGATAGGATTAGCATAAGACATACAGTGGAATACTGCACGTAATTGATTGCAATATTGTGTTTTTAATTTAGTTTTTAGAGAAAATTTCTAGGTATTTGTAGATTGTGATTATTTTGCAGCATAAAAAAACAACAAAATGATGGAAATCGCTTAAAAAGTATTTAATTGAGTAAATTTCTCTATTTTTTTTAATGTCATCACTTGCCGAATCGGGTTTTAGTTTGTATTATGGCGGCTCGTTACGGTGAGATGGGTGAGTGGCTGAAACCACATCCCTGCTAAGGATGCATACGGGTAACTGTATCGAGGGTTCGAATCCCTCTCTCACCGCCAACGATTACTTATGACGCGCTCATAGCTCAGCTGGATAGAGCACTTGGCTACGAACTAAGGGGTCGGGAGTTCGAATCTCTCTGAGCGCACCAATAAGTTAATCATGATGTAACGAATGCCTTTTGGCAACACAAGTATTGCGCTCATAGCTCAGCTGGATAGAGCACTTGGCTACGAACTAAGGGGTCGGGAGTTCGAATCTCTCTGAGCGCACCAACTTGAAGAATTAACGGTATACGTTGCGGTTTTTTTGTGCCTGAAATTTAGGTCGATGATTTTAGGCCGGTGATTTTAGTTGGTTGAATATATTAATTCTCTTGGCTATTTTTCGAAAAATAAAATAGCTAAATGCAATAAGCCCAATAATAATGCTAGTTATCTCTAAATAGGAAAAAGTGCTAATTTTAAAAAGAAAAAAGATGCTGATTAAACTTAGACTAAGCCACAATAAACAGAAAAATAGCATTTCATTAAAGAAGAATACTTGAAAGAGCCATTTGCGTAATGCCTTATTTTTAATTCGCGTCAGAAATAAAAACCGATGTTTAAAACCGAATGAACTGTTTGGCGAGATTTCAGCTTTGGACAGCAGCATTCGATAAAAATGGATCTCATCAAAAGACGCATTGAGTTTATTTTTAACAGGCTGTTGTGTCTTTTCATGATTATTTAACCATCTATCCACCTCAAAACAGGGCAGTAAAGACTCTCCAAAACCATCGATATCTAAATATCGATTTTGTGGTGTTTTAAGTTCAAAAGATTTTGGCAGCCAATATTTGGATGGTGATGGACTTTTGGGATCTCGATGTTTTTCTTCGATGAAATGGATCATATCCACCATTTCATTGTTAGCTTCTATGCTAAATGGATCAATCATCATTGCCATAATATCGGTAATATTAAGCTCGACTGAAAATGTTGGAGTACGTTGTAAATATTGTAAAAATGATTGCGCTAAAGTTGCTACTTTTTCATCATTATAGAGTACTGACCATATATTGAGTCTGGATTTAAACGTTTCACAGCTTTTTAAGATCGTTGCCCGAAAGACGTAATAGCTTAAGCCATCTTCATCTTGAAGAGTGGTAATGTCTTCAACTTTAAATAAGGCCAACCAAAATAATGGAATAGAGTATTTAACTGCTTGATAGGTTTCATTTTCATCCATTTCACCCGTGGTTCTATCGAGATTGGATGAAATTAAAAGTGCTGAGTAATGTCCCATTGTTTCCTTTTATCATCTGAATTTTTATAGGAATATTTATGAAATAATAGTACAGGATTGATTGATGTGGAATTTAAATAAAATGAATTTTATTATTTTTTGCACGTCTATTCTTGTCGCAGAGTAAGGATTGAAACATCTATTCTAGAGCTAAAAACTTTAAAATAATAAAATAACCGAAGCTTTAGAAAGAAGAACATGAAGAAATATACAGATGGATATTATATTTACCAGCATGTTGATTTTATTTGTCATTTCAACCTGCAACAGTGTGATGGCTGTAATCGCACGCTGACAGGTTTTGTCTATGAACTGCAAATCCAAAGTTTAGAAAATGAATCTGTCATCTTCTGTGCTGAATGTATGGAATTGTTAGACGTGGTGAATGCCGAATAATTGCTTCGGATTGATGATTGTCCAATTTTAACTACGCTTATTTTTTCATTGTAAAAAAGTAAGCATTATCCAGCATTATTTTTATAGAAAAGCTTATCTGATAATCATATTTATTTAGAAAAAATTCTCACTGTAAGATAGTTCCAAATCATTTTTTCTGCTTTAGAGCGTAACAATAAAATAATTATTTTGGACGATTTCTTTGAATTGGCAATATATCTACAGTGTGATGCCACAGTTTGCTTCGGCAATGGTGACGACACTCAAAATCTCAATCATCAGTATTATTCTCGCAATATTGGTTGGTTTAATTTGCAGTATTCTCATTACCTATCGGGTACGGGGCTTTGACAAAATTGCCAAAATTTACATTGAATTATCACGCAATACGCCCTTATTGATTCAGTTATTTTTTCTCTATTACGGTTTACCAAAACTGGGGATTAAAATTGATGGATTTAGCTGTGGGGTCATTGGTCTAACTTTTCTAGGTGGAAGCTATATGGCTGAAGCCTTTCGTGCGGGTTTACAAGCTGTGGCCAAAGGGCAAATTGATTCGGGTGAAAGTATTGGACTGAATCCACTGCAAGTTTTTCAATATGTGATCTTCCCTCAAGCTCTAGCAATTTCAATTCCTGCAATTGGTGCAAATTGTTTATTTCTGATTAAAGAAAGTTCTGTGGTGAGTGCCATCGCGGTGGTGGAACTATTGTTTGTCACCAAAGACTTAATTGGTATGGATTATAAAACCACAGAAGCATTGTTTCTCTTGATCATGTCTTATCTGATTATTTTATTGCCTGTGTCTATTCTCACCAGTTATCTGGAATACCGCAGTCGGAAGGTGAGCCATGGAATTTGATTATTTGTTTCAACCTAGCCACCTTGCACGATTACTGGAAGGGCTGTGGGTTACTGCAAAAATTGCCTTTATATCAGTATTTTTTTCAGCAATTTTTGGCACGATTTTCGGTGTCATTATGACGTCAAAAAATTTACTGATTAAAAGTTTGTGTCGATTGTATTTAGAAGCGATTCGGATTATTCCAATTCTGGTTTTATTGTTTGTTTTCTATTTTGGCTTTGCAACATGGTTTAACTGGCAGCTCTCAGCGGTACTGGTATGTATTGTGGTTTTTGTATTGTGGGGGACTGCTGAAATGGGCGATTTAGTCCGTGCTGCCATCACATCGATAGATCAACATCAACGCGATTCTGCACATGCACTTGGCCTGAGTCCTATCCAAACTTTGGGCTATGTGATTTTCCCGCAGAGTTTAAAAAGAGTCACGCCGGGCGCAATCAATTTATTCACGCGTATGATTAAAACCAGCTCCTTGGCAGTGCTGATTGGCGTGGTCGAAGTGATTAAAGTTGGACAGCAAATTATTGAAAATTCGCTGTTAATTGTTCCGAATGCATCTCTTTGGATTTATGGTTTGATCTTTATTTTATATTTTATCATTTGCTATCCCTTATCCCGTTTAGCGACGCATTTAGAAAAAGTTTGGGAGTAATCATGACTTTGTTATCTATACAACATTTACAGAAATCATTTGCAGAAAGTCATATTTTACAAGGCATAGATTTGGACGTAAAACAGGGTGAAGTCGTGGTGATCCTTGGTCCATCGGGATGTGGGAAAAGCACATTGTTGCGTTGTATCAATGGCTTGGAAAAAATTCAGGGTGGCACAATCAATTTAGCTGGCTCAGGTGTATTGGGCAAAGATTTAGCGTGGGTGGATGTACGTCAAAAAATTGGCATGGTGTTTCAAAACTATGAACTTTTTGGGCATATGAATGTGATTGATAACATTTTATTAGGCCCTTTAAAAGTTCAAAAACGAACAAGAGCTGAAGCTGAGAAAGTCGCAGACGAATTATTGAAACGTGTCGGTTTATACGATCGTAAGCGAGATTATCCGCGACAGTTATCGGGTGGGCAAAAGCAACGTATCGCAATTGTGCGTTCATTGGTGATGCAGCCTCAAGTGATTCTGCTAGATGAAATCACCGCTGCTTTAGACCCTGAAATGGTCCGTGAAGTATTAGATGTGGTTTTAAAACTTGCACATGAAGGAATGACCATGTTGATCGTGACTCATGAAATGTCTTTTGCCAGAAAAGTCGCAGACCGAATTATTTTTATGGATAAAGGCAAAATTATTGAGCAAGCCACACCTGAACAATTTTTTGAGCATCCACAGACTGAACGGGCAAAAGCCTTTTTAAATATGTTGAATTACTAACAGTAATTTAGACATCAATATTCACCCTAATAGCAACACATAATGATCTATAAAAATGAGGATGTATGGCTTTATCTTATTTAACTCAACCATCGATTTTTTTTAATATTTCCAACGTTGTTCGAACATTGAGTGTGGGCTTATGTATGGGAATGTTGAGCGCATGTAGTCAGCCAACTGAACCAAATGCATCAGCGGAGCAAAATACCCAGAATGATCAATCTTTAGATCAGATTAAAAAGCAGGGCGTGTTTCGTGTGGCTGTTTTTGCAGATAATCCACCATTTGGTTATGTGGACAGTGCAGGTAAACCACAAGGTTTTGATATCGCTTTAGCAAAAAGAGTGACCAAAGATTTGCTTGGGGATGAAAATAAAGTTGAATTTGTGGTGACTGAGGCTGCTAATCGGGTGGAGTTTTTAAAATCGGGTAAAGCAGATGCGGTATTTGCCAGCTTTTCAGTCACTCCTGAACGTAAACAAGTGGTTGATTTTGCTCAACCGTATTTAAAGGCTGCTTTAGGCATCGTATCGCCTAAAGCCAAGACGATTACAGATATTCAGCAGCTTGAAGGCAAAACCTTGATCGTCAATAAAGGCTCGACATCAGATATTTATTTCACTAAGAATTACCCAAAAATTAATTTATTAAAGTTTGAACAAAATACTGATGCCTTTAATGCATTGAAAGATGGTCGTGGTGATGCAATTTCTCAAGACAGTACTTATGCCTTGGCATGGGCAGCTGAGAATCCAACATTTACGGCGGGAATTCAACAAATTGGTAATCAAGACTTTATTGCACCTGCAGTGAAAAAGGGCAATAGCCAACTTCTAAATTGGCTCAATACTGAAATTTCAAGCTTACAAAAAACAGGTGAAATTCAGAAGATTTATGATCAGACCTTAAAGCCTGTTTACGGTGGAACTGTGGATGCTCAAGTCTTTTTGGATGTGACACCGAAATAAAAATTGCATTAAAGCGTTTAACTATGAAAAGAAATCATTGTTTAAATATGAAAATAGATCAGAGGAAAATTAAATGAATATATCAATAAAACAGCTGACTCATCTACTTGCGGCCTCAGTGCTTAGCTTAGGGTTAGCGGCGTGTAATAAAAACGCGTCAACAACTGAAAAAGCTGCTGAACCTGAAAAAACCAGCTCAAGTATCGAGCAAATTAAGAAAAATGGTGTGGTTCGTATCGGGGTGTTTAGTGATAAGCCGCCTTTTGGTTACTTGGACGCACAAGGTAAAAACCAAGGTTTTGATGTGGAAATTGCCAAGCATGTTGCCAAAGACCTATTGGGAGATGAAAACAAAGTTCAGTTTGTTTTAACGGAAGCTGCCAATCGTGTGGAGTACCTTAAAGCCAATAAGGTGGATATTATTTTTGCCAATTTCACCGTGACACCTGAACGCAAGGAAGTTGTCGATTTTGCCAAGCCTTATTTAAAGGTTTCTTTGGGCGTTGTATCACCTAAAGCTAAGCCGATTACAGATATTGCGCAGCTTAAAGACCAGACTTTATTGGTCAATAAAGGCACGACAGCAGACTCATTCTTTAGCAAATCACATCCTGAAATTAAATTACAGAAGTACGAGCAGAATACAGAGACCTTTGATGCGCTGAAAGATGGACGTGGTGTGGCTTTGGCACATGACAATTTATTGGTACTGGCTTGGGCAAAAGAGAACCCAAATTACACCGTGGGTATTACCAGCTTAGGTCAGCATGATTTAATTGCACCTGCAGTCAAAAAAGGCGATAAAGAATTATTGGATTGGTTGAATCAAGACTTAGAAAAATTATCTAAAGCAGGGGTTATCCAGCAAGCCTATGAAAAGACGTTAAAACCTGTCTACGGTGATAGCATTAATCCAAAAGATTTATTGGTTGAGTAAAACCCTTAAAACTTAAGTTTGCTCTTTTAAAAATATCATCGACTTTAACTGGGAAAACATGATTTGCATTTAATTGATCTTTTTCACAAAGGTCTCTTGTGCAAGTAGATGTTTTCCTTTTTTTGTCATAGGTTGCATAAGTGCCAATTCATCACCTGTGTTTTTCTCAAGTAAAATAGAATGTGGTTGATCCTCAGCAAATAAAAATTGCTCACCCCATTGACGTAATGCCACGATGATCGGGAACAGTGCGTAACCTTGTTCAGTGAGCACATATTCCAAATAGGCTGAGCCATTAGAAGCGGGTTGGTTCTTTAGAATTTGAGCATCAATAAGTTTAGCCAAACGATCAGATAAAATATTTTTGGCGACATTTAAATTTTTTTGAAAATCACTAAATCGTTTTACCCCATCAAAAGCTTCGCGAATGATCAATAAAGCCCAACGATCTCCAATCAATTGCACTGACCGTGCAACTGGGCAAGCTTCATATCTGTCTTGATTCATCAGTCGTTCCTTTCATCTTAAAAAATAGACTATAAATCTAGTTGCAATTTAAAACAAGATTGCGTAATTTAATCTGGTTGCAAATTAAAACCAGATTGGTGCAAAATGAACAAAACAGATCATCATCAGCGCAATAAAACAAGAGAGCAAAAGCAATCCCATCTTTCTCCAGCCTTGGTGATGCTGTTGGCGTGTGCTGCTGGATTGAGTGTTGCAAATGTTTATTATGCACAGCCATTGCTGGATTTGATTGCCCAAGATTTTAAATTAGATTATTCGTGGGCGGGGTTAGTTGTTTCATTGACTCAAGTGGGATCAATCATTGCATTAATTTTTATTGTGCCTTTAGGCGATTTATTACCACGAAAATCTTTGATGTTGTTTCAGTCCATCATTTTATGCCTAGCTTTAATCTTGTTGGTTTTTTCAGATCATATTTTCACGTTGTTATTGAGTATGCTGATTGTGGGCATGTTGGGCACAGCGATGACCCAAGGCTTAATTGTTTATGCATCAGTTTTGGCAGCTGCTGATGAACGTGGCAAAATCGTCGGTACAGTCCAAGCTGGTGTGTTGATTGGCATACTTTTATCTCGGGTACTGTCTGGTAGTTTAGCGGATTGGTTTGGATGGCAAGGGGTATATATATTCTCTGTACTATGTATGAGTATGATCAGTGTGTTTTTATGGAAATACTTAGCTGTTATCCGTATCGAAAAAGATCCTATTCAGCAATCTACTTATTCCCAGATGATCTTTTCATTGTTTGAACAATTGTTTAAAAATAGAGTGTTACAGATTAGAGGCGTACTTGCTTTCATCATTTTCGTCAATTTAAATCTGTTTTGGAATGCTCTGGTGTTTCCTTTATCTGTTCAGCCTTTTGAATATTCACATAGCTTGATTGGTTTTTTAGGCATTATTGGTGCTATCGGTGCAGTTATGGCAATCCGTGTTGGTGGGTTGGCTGATCGAGGCTATGCGCAGCGTGTTACACAATATGCGTTTCTATTACTGATTGGAGCTTGGCTCATTTTAACCAGCTTATATTTTTCAATTTGGATTTTTATTTTAGCGATTATTTTATTCGATGTGGCCATTCAATCAGTTCATGTGATTAATCAAAGTCTGATCTTCCAAGCGGATATTCGATTACATGGGCGATTGGTTGGCGCTTATATGTTGTTTTATGCATTGGGCAGTGCTGTGGGATCATTACTGGCAACAACACTCTATGGTCATTGGGGATGGTATGCCGTGTGTGCGGCTGGAGTCCTATTGAGTGTAGTTGGCTATTTATTTTGGTTGTTTACTGAAAAATATTTAATTCAATTTCAAATGAAACAGCATGCAAGCAGTGTATAAATGCATAAATCCTAGGTTTTTTGTCGATTTAAAGATAAATAGCCCAAATACTAAACACTTGGTGTTTAACTATTGAAATAATCCTTAACAAAAAAATGAAAAGGCGTATAATGCGTCCCATCAAGACGTCGCGCTCATAGCTCAGCTGGATAGAGCACTTGGCTACGAACTAAGGGGTCGGGAGTTCGAATCTCTCTGAGCGCACCAACTTGATAAAATATTTAAAAAACCGCTTTATTGCGGTTTTTTTGTGCCTAAAAATGGCACAATGAGCGAGATAATAAAAATAAGGCCAATCATTCATGCATAAATATTTCTCATTGTTTATCGTGCTGTTCATCAGTCAAATGATCGGATGTACCGCCATTCTGTGGAATAACAGTGATTCTGGCAGGTTGGCGACGGGTAAAGTGGTTTCAACCCATGCAGATCGTGTGATTGTAGATCAGGATCAAATTGTCGGTTTTGCCTATTTAGAAGAAAATGCCTCCTCAAAAAATAGCCATGATAGAAGCAATGTAGATCGCTCCTTAATCGTGGTTGGGCAAAAATATGCGTATATGATTGATATTGGAAATAAGGAAATTTTAGAGACCATTCAATCTGATTTAGACCCCAAGTATTGGCGGATCAAACCAGTCCGTCCGAGTGCCAAGCATTTTAGCTTGTCTTTAATGCCTGAAAGCGATGATCAAAAAAATCCACAAGCAACTCAATTTAGCGGTGATATTGAACTGTATTATGCAAAAAACAATTTAACTGAACAGGAAGAAAATAGGTTATCTCGACTTGGACTGAGTCAGTACGAATATGGTCAGGAAAACTCTGAATTTTATCAAAGAAAAATTGGATTGGTTGGGCGTATTGTGGGTTTAAACGCTGAAATTAAAAATATGAAATTTCAAAACTTTAATCAGAACTATACGATTGCGATGTATACACAAGGAAAAACCAAATACTCACTACATTCTAAAACACTGTTGCAGAAAGTCGCCTTAACCCCAGTCACTTTAGTCGGTGATCTGGTCGCAATCCCGTTATATTTCCTATTTAATATTGGCACAACAATCAAACATCTGGCTGATTAATTGAGTTTTAAAAGCCCAATCAGCACTACTTTACTTTTTGAGCAAAAATTGCATTTGCACCCAGTGCAGGTAACATTTCATGGTAGGGTAAACTGCGTGCTGCTTTGAGTAGAAATGGTGCTTTTTCATCAATTTTGATGGTGGTGGTCATTTTGAGTAAGGTGTTATTGCCTTGGGGTAAAAATTGAATTTGACCTTTGAGATAACGTAGATCACCGCCATTGGCATAGAAGTTATTTTCAGTGGCTTTGGGATAGCTAAAACGCATTTTAAAATCAAATGGGATGCTAATAACGCCCAATCCGACACTAACTTTAAAGTCTGCATCTTGTCCTTGTGTGTTGATCGCTGTGGTTTTAATACTTTTGATTTGTTTTGGAAAAATCTCTTTATAGGATAAGGGTTGTGTCCAACGTTGTAATTGTTGCGGGGTGGCATTTAAATATTGATAGCTTGTGGTAAAGCGTAAAACTTCCCGACCATGGGTATAAGGTACAGTGACAGGATTAAGTACAATACTGACGGGCTGTTGCGCGTTGGCACTGACCTGAACAATTTTATTGATTTGAGCTGTATTTAATTGTGGGCTAGGCAGTTGCCCTGCATTTAATGCCGTCACTTTTTTAGCCGTATATTTATTTTTGAGTGCTTCTAAAACAAAGGCGCTCGAACCATTTGGAATCGCCAGTTTTACTTCAGGGAAAGCATTTAAAATTTTCTTAAATAGGAAACCCTGCGGTTGGTTTAAATCACCCCATTGTGTCAGAGTCACTAAGGTTTTGTTGTCAGCTAAATTGAACCATTCAAATTTCCCTAATGCATAAGGAATTGGGCCATCAATCACCATGGTTGAAATGCTATTTTGTCCAATTTGATGTTGCATCACCACATCTTCATTAAAATTCAATACAGGTATCGGTGTCGGGATGGAAATACGATATTTCAATTGACTGACAGGTCCTGCTGTTTCGATGACTTTTGCTGATTTTAAAGTCGGGAATAACCCAACATATTGCGTGTAATTGCTTAATGTTTTAGCCACTTCTTGGCTACTTACAGGTACAACAATGGCTGCTGTTGAAAATTTAGCTATAGGTTGAGGCTGTTTGCTGAATGTCGGTAGCGACGTCTTGGTCGCTGGATGGGCATAAATTAAAATATTGTCTTGTGCAATTGCTGCGATTTGCTGAGCATTATTGTCAAATGGCTTTAACGCGCTGGGAATATTATCGGTCCAAGTGACCAATTTCGCGAAACTGATTTGACTGATACCGATTAAGAGCACTAGACTGATATTTAAATAAAAAGCTTTCATCACAATTCCTTTTGCGCCTTGATAAGCGGCAATCTTTTGTTCTTATAAAAACCATTTGTATGAAAGACCCTAAAAGGATTCACTTTTAAAAAATAGAGGTGTTCTGTAAAACAAGATGAAAATCCGCATCTCGCTGGAAAAATCTAGTGTAATATCTTGGCATCGTAAAATATTTGTATTGAAGCAACTATGTCAGACACCCAGCCTGCATTATCTGCACGTTATTATCTTAATTTAGAAGAATCTCAAGACGGTTTTAAATTGGCAACTTTTGGTAAAAAGCAAATTAGCCAATTTCTCACGCCTTTGGTCAGCATCGGAATCATGGTTTGGGGGATTTACCTCGGTTTAGAGGGTGTGGGTAAATATTATGTTTGCTTAGGTGCTTTTTTCTTAATTCTGCAAATGCTGATGCGGTATTGGTTTTTACCGATGATGTTTAAACGCCAATTCGTTAAATATCAATTTGGTAAAAGCGAACAAGGTATTGAATTATTTCAAGACTATATGGAATTATTCAGTAGTGGCCGTCCAAAACAAGTTCATCATTATTCAGATGTAGATAAATTTGCAGAAGGCAAGCTTACCTATATGATCGAATTAAAAAATCGTACTGTGGTGATTGTGCCTAAACGAGCATTTGCTACACCCGCAGATCAAACGATTTTTATCAATACTTTTAAAAAGTAATTTGGAATTATAAAGTTTTTAACGCTGAGCAATAAGAAGGGAACAATATGAGTACACGTCCATCTAAAATTGTATGTGTCGGTCGTAGTTATGCAGCGCATGCAGCAGAATTAGGTAACGCAATTCCAGATCGTCCAGTCTTATTTATCAAGCCGCCCAGTAGTTTGATTTCATTGCAAGACGGTATCTCTTGGAATGAGGCGTGGGGAAATTGCCACCATGAGTGTGAACTGACGTTACGTATCGATAAGCCACTTAAGGGCGAAACTAATTTAGATAAAGTATTGGATGCGATTGGTGCGGTGACTTTAGGCTTAGATTTAACTTTACGTGATCTCCAAGATGACTTAAAGGGCAAAGGCCAGCCTTGGGAGCGTTCAAAAGCTTTTGATGGCTCATGTGTACTGGCAGATTGGGTCAGTGTGGATGAAATTAAAGATTGGTCGGCTGTTACTTTTGAATTTGCAGTAAATGATGAAGTTCGTCAAAAGGGAGATACTGCTTTATTGATTTTTGATATTGCTTACTTACTTGCAGACATCTGCCAAGTATTCTCTTTAGAACCAGGGGATGTGGTGATGACAGGGACACCAGCAGGTGTTGCAGCATTGGCTTCTGGTGATCAATTGAGTATGACTTTACATGGTCAAAGCCAAGATTTTGTTTGGAAAACTTTTGTAAAATAATCACTTAAAATTCAAGCAACCCAGTGTTTATTTATAATCAATACGCATTGGGTTTTTTATTATCTACAGTTTTATAAAACAATAATTCATCACTAACTTTTGGGATATATCCCGCTTTATTTATCAGTTGAAATTTACAGCATCGCTATTTTTTAGCTATCGTGCAGAAGCTTGGACGAAACGCTTTGATAGCGAAGAAGCAGAAAAGCTGGATGACTTTGGTAAATTACTAGATAACCCAAAGTTAAATTCAGCCCATGCATTTTTAGATCGACATTTAGATTGGTCGGGGAGATTATTGATTATCTGTATTTAGATCATTCCACTTCATCTACTCAAAATTTAAAAAGTTGATTTAGTGATGCAACAATTTTCTAAACTGATCTGGGGTACGCATCATCCAACGTTTAAACATATTGATAAAAGCAGAAGCATTGGCATAACCTAAATCCAGTGCAATGCTTTCAACCGTTTTTCCCTCATTGAGCATAGACATCGCTTTCATGACTTTAAGTCGTTGTCGCCATTCATTGAGTGACATAGCCAGCTCTTTTTGACTCAGCCTTGCCAAGGTACGTTCAGTCATATTAATCCGTTGGGCTAAGGCCTCTAGGGTACTGTGGTCAGCAGGGTGGGCATGTAAAAAATCCAAAACTTGTTTTAAGGCAACATGATTGGTATGGGGTAAATAACTACCGATTAACTCAGCATGTTGTAATTGATCAAGTAATACCTGTAACAGTCGCAAATATTCAGGCTCAGATGCTTGCATTGGGTGTTGTTTGATGTGCTGTAAAATCGCTGAAACCAAGGGTGAGGTTAAGAGAATCCCAGCTTGTTGAGGTAAGGCACTACATAACGATTGGTGGATATACAAAGTTGCATGGGAAACAGGAGTCCGGTTCAAACCACTGTGTTGCGTATTTGGCGGTAACCAAACTCCATATGGAGGTGGCGTAATATAATTAATTTGATCGATATTGACTTCCATCACCCCATTAAAGGCATAAATAAATTCGCCCCAAGCATGCCCATGTTCAGGATAAACAGACAGTGCAGGATCATGTCGAAAAATAAGCCACAGCGGTGCAACAATTTCATCATTGGTACTGAGTTGAGTCAGTATATTTTTATCGCTGGTTTTTGTTATCGTCATGCAAAGATTGCCTGAATAAAAAGATCTTTTGTCTACTTTGAATTATATCCTATAAAAAAGACAGGTTCATACCATTGTGGTGTCTTTTATCCGCTTTATGCGGTGGTTTTGGCTATTGCGAAATTATAACGATTCATCGAAAAAGTAATATCACGTCCCTTTCCAATGGGCATTGCTTGGAAAGGGACGTTGTTTATCTATCTGGGTTAAAATTACTTATCATCCAAAATGGTTGAAAGTGGAATTGATAATTTAGCGGCCAAATATTCATCGGATTCAATTAAAGTTGGACCGATATGTTTCATCCAAACATCATCATCATGGACATGTTCAACATCATGACGACGAGGGAGGGTATAAGGCAATGATGTATAGAATGACCAGAAATCAATTTCATCTAAATTTCTGACCAGCACATATTCATTATTGTCAGTACATTTAACCAAATTCTGTTTTTCTAGAAGTTGTATATAAACTGGCCAGCGTCCAATTTCACCACGACCTAAAATATTTAGTGCTTCTGCATCAGTCACCACGTCACCCGTTTTCTGTTTTTTATAAAATAATTCTAGAATATCGAGCATCATCAACACAGGATGGCGGGTTTGGATTTTACCTGTATGAAATGCGGTAAGGGCATAGCTGATTTCCACACCCAATAAGACGATATTCCACGATAAAAAGATCCACAACAGGAAAATTGGTACAGCAGCAAAAGCACCATAAACAAGGGTATAGCTGGTGAAATTTGCCATAACAAAACCAAATAAGTTTTTAAGTAGCTCAAATGCAATCGCACCAAAAAGACCTGCAATCGCGGCCGCTCGAACAGGAATACTGCGATTTGGAATCGTCCAATATAAAATGAAAAAGCCTAAAGTAGTCAGTGCAAACGAAATGACCCCAAGTAACGCTGTACCATCAACTTCATAACCTGCAAAGTTATTACTTAAAACATTCATAGAGGCCAATGTTGATGAAATGACAAAGGCACTCCCCAATAAAATCGGGCCTAAAGAAATAATGGTCCAATAACGCATAAAGCCAATGATGCCATTACGCGTTTCTTGAACACGCCAAATCCGATTAAAAACCGTTTCGATACTGGTAAGCATCAGTACTGTGGTAATGAATAAAAACAGCACACCAATAACAGTTAAATTACTTGAGTTCTCGGTAAAGACATTAAAAGCTTTATCAAAAGCAATGCTGGTTTTCGGCAAGAAATTACTATAAATCATCTGCTGGAGTTGCTGTCTAGCAGGCTCTAAGGCTTTGATTGATGAGATAATAACCAAGAAAACAGTCAACATTGGAACAACAGCAAATAATGTCGTATAGGTCAGCGATCCCGCTTGTTCACGACAACGATCTGCTTCAAAACGACCAAGTACAAAAAGAATGAATTGAAACCAAGTTTTTTCATAGAAGGGTAGTTTTTTAAGTAATTCAAGCATATATATCTTTGATCTCAATTATTTTTCGGCATATCTTGCATTTTCATTGTCTAGCTTACCCAAAAAAGCAGAAAAATACCGTATAGTTTTATTTTCTTATGTTGAAATCAAGAAATCTCTATGCAAGCTTATGTTCTCGTACTCTATTACAGTAAATATGGATCTACCAAAGAGATGGCACACTTGATTGCCAACGGGGTAGAAGCAGCGGGTGTCGCAGTAAAAATTCGCACTGTGCCTAATCTTTCCACTGTTGTGAAAGAAGCGGAAGCCAGTATTCCAGAACATGGCGATATTTATTGTACATTGGATGATTTACAAAATTGTGCAGGATTGGCTTTAGGTTCACCAACACGTTTTGGCAATATGGCATCTGAAATGAAATACTTTTGGGATCAAACCACCAGCCTTTGGCTAAATGGTGCATTACACGATAAACCTGCTTGTGTATTTACCGCGTCAGGGTCAATGCATGGTGGACAGGAAAGCACATTATTAACGATGTTACCGCCATTGTTTCATCATGGCATGATGATCATGGGGCTGACCAATGCCAATCCAGCTTTATCCAACACTAAATCAGGCGGTACGCCGTATGGAGTCAGTCACGTCAGTGGACCACGTCATGACCAAAACTTAAGTTCGGATGAAAAAGCTTTATGTGCAGAACAGGGCAAACGTCTAGGTGAAACGGTTAAAAAGTTAAACCCATAATTTTTGATGCTCTTGCGAGATCTAGATAAAATTCAAAGACTTCTCTTTTATCTGGCGTCTAATGGATAAAAAGAGAAGTTCTTTATCATATTGATATTTTATATTTTGTTATTTTAGATTAAAGCGATGATTACATTTTTTACATTGGTAATCAAAAAAGATATTTTGGTCAACAATCACACCTGCTCGTTTACCAAAGCGATTTCCTAGAAATCCACCTGTAATTCCAACACTGATTGCGCCTACGAAGGTTCCTACAGTTCCACCAACAATAACGCCTAAAGGACCTGCAACCGTTCCGATAGCCGCACCAATTGAAGCACCAGAGGCAGCGCCACCTACAGTTCCTGCTGCTGCACCCGCAGAAGTCAATAATACACTGCCTGCTTTGCCTAAAAGTTGTTCATGGTCACGGCGTTCTAAGTCTGTAGCGCCACACTTTGGGCACTTTACTGTTTGTTCATCAGTCATTGATTTTTACTCACTCAACAAAGTCCATTTGTCTTCGTTAAGTTATGGTTAAGCGTTATATTCACGTTCACTACTGGCATTTTTGTCATGCTTATCGCTATCGTTACAATCATGTCAGGGATATGACATGATTTTGATTGTAACTGAATACCGTGATCAGTCTTTATATTTTGTGTGAATGTAATAGATGGAATGATTGACACAAGCTTATAGAAACATCTTGTTATTGCTTCAGCCGCATTAAACTTTCCTGATTAACGCTACACACCAATCGACCATCTTGCCACATCCGGCCGAAATTAAGCCCTCTGGATTGGCTAGATACTGTGGCATTCATATCATAAAGTAGCCACTTATCTACTCTAAAATCTGTATGAAAATAAATGCTATGGTCTAAACTTGCACTACGTACACCGCCGTTCGCATAGCTGACACCATGCGGTCTAAGTGAAACCGTCAGCAGGTTATAGTCAGAATAATATGCAGCAATGGCTTGGTGCATCATGGGTGTATCTTGTTGAATGGGAATAGTTTCAAAGGTTTGAAAATATTCAGCATAATTTGTGTCTAATTTTATCGGTTTAAATGGATTGAATGGCTGTACAGGATGGATGTTGATAAAAAATTGACGCATAAATATTGCGCGTGCAGGTTCAGGAACATCCTCATAAATCATTTGTTTAAGTTGTTGTTCTGGGATCAGTTCATTTGGCGAAGGGTAGAGAGGCGGTTCAATCTGATTTTCTAAACCCTCTTCAATATTGGCAAATGAAACCATGGCCGAAAATATAATATGGCCGTTTTGCCAAGCATGGACTTGGCGAGTCGAAAAACTTTTGCCATCTCTTAAATTTTCAACTTTATATAAAATCGGAATATCTGTGCGACCACTGCGAATAAAATAAGCATGTAATGAATGTGCTGGTCGATTGGTGGTTTTTGATGCGGCAATCAATGCTTGTGCCACCAATTGTCCACCGACAAGGTGTGATCCAAATAAACGTGTGTTTTGCCCTTGAAATAGACCATCATCCAATTGTTGTACGTCGAGTAGATCAACTAATTTTTGAGTGATTGATCTCATTTATTATTTACCTGAGTTATCTCTTTATTTACACAATATAGCTGAGGGCTTGATCAAAATAAAAGGTAAAACAAAGACGCTACTGATCAAAAAGCAAAAAAAAAGAGCGCCTAAAGCACTCTTTTTTAATGAAAACTTTTGAAGTAAGACCAGCTTATTCTTCTACAAAGCTTACCGTACCGTTTGCCAAAGATTCAACACGTGCCAAAGATTCAACACGGTAGCCTTTATCTAATAACAATTGACGGCCTGGTTGGAAAGATTTTTCAATCACAATCCCAATACCCACAACTTCTGCATCCGCTTGATGAATCAAGTCAGCAAGACCTAAAGCGGCTTGACCATTCGCTAAGAAATCATCAATAACCAAAGCTTTATCGCCTTTGCTAATATGTTTCTTAGAAATCGCAATGGTGCTTTCAATTTGCTTGGTAAAAGAGAATACTTTTGAACGATATAAATCATCTTTAAGGGTTAAAGACTGATATTTACGTGCAAAAATAACGGGTACACCAAGTTCCAAACCAGCCATCACAGCAGGCGCAATGCCTGATGCTTCAATTGTGATGATTTTGGTAATGCCTGCATCTTTAAAAAGACGAGCAAACTCTTGACCGATGAGCTGCATCATCACAGGGTCAATTTGGTGATTTAAGAAAGAATCGACTTTCAGAACTTGATCAGATAGAACGATACCTTCAGCTAAGATTTTCTGTTCTAGTGCGTGCACAGGGAGAATCCTCTAGAGGCAAGGTGCTTTTTAAAGCAAAGGCGTATTTTAAAAAGCACTAAAAAAAATGCAAGCTGAAATTGATCAAAAGGTGAAAAATGTCTTACTTTTTGTAACTGGTCAAGGTTAGGTTATAAGATGTTTTACCATCAACATGTGACATTTTCACGGGTAAATAGTCTAATTGAGGCGCTAACCAGAAAATTGAACTCTTTTCACCATTGTCATGGGTGAGTACAACTTTGACCGTGTTATAGGTTCCCGCAGGGGTTTTAATTGACTCTGTGCCTTGTTTAACAAAGCGACGCGCATCTAAACCTTTTGCATCTGCAATTAAATAACTTGATTTTAGACCTGCACCTTTTAAGTCTTCACGTACTTGTAATTCAGCATTTAACTCATCTAAAGCACCTGCTTTCCATGGGAAAGAACGTGCCTGATCTTTTTTCTTGGTGTTAATGGTTTTGCTGTTTGGATTAAAGTTAATGGTCATGGTGTCATTATGTACCAACACTTTACTGGTACGACTAAAACTACTTGAGTTAATTTGACCATTGGTAAAGCTAAAACGGCTTGTTTCACTTGCAGAAGCAATTGCTGCTGCTTTTGCTGCAAATACATAGGTCCAGTTATTGCCACTTTGACTCAATGTACGGGTCGCAGTACCTAAGTTTTTACCATTATAGGCAAACTGGTAGCTTGCTTGGAACGGACTCATGGCAAGAGCATTGCTTGAAAATCCAACCAATAACATTGCAGTTGAAACACCAGTTGCGATACTTAATGTTTTAAATAACGTTTTTGCCATCATTAAATGTCCTATGCATTTAAAAGTATTTTTGGATATGACACCTATTATGCGGTGTAATTAAAGAGAAAATATTCACTTTATTTCTAATCCTGTGAATTTATGTATACATTTTGATTGCGATAACTTGAAATCTAATCTGCAATTTGAGACTTAACTCTTTTGCTCAATCGGTGTAACTTCAGTTTCAAGATAATCATCTTCGTCCCAGTCTGGGTCTTTATCTTCTCTAAATTTACTAAATAAAGCGGTTAGGTTTACATTACCAATCACCACCAACTCAGTTTCACGTAATTCTGCATGGTTCACATGGACTTTGTTTAATGTGTCCATAATAGAACGATTTTTTCCTAACCAACGATTCAGATCTAAGTGAAGTAATTCATCTTTTACGGTAATGACATTAAATTTTTCTAGGATCATTCCTAAAGGATCTTTTTTCAGTACCTTTTGATAGAAGAATAAAGCAGTATTTACGCCCATCTTATACCAAACATTGGGATAGCTAGCTTCGATCACTTGGGTGTTGCTGATTTGTTCAAAAACAATCAACTGCATATCTTTGTTGAGTTCCATTTGAACTAACTTAAGATCTACAGAAAGAACCAAATGCATGCCTTTGACATTGAGTGTGGCATAAAGTTTTAACCAATCATCATGCAGGTCGGCATGTAAATCTTCTAAAATTTTGACGTTGTCGGTGACAAAACGTTTAAAGGTCGCATTTAAAAATACTTGTGATACTGGAAACTCGCGTTCTTCTTCTATAAAACCTTCTGCTTTTTGGTATACTTGTCGAATACGTTTAACAATGTTAGAAAGTAGCGTCGGCATAAGTATTGTCCCAAATCATCATCATTTTTTAAGGCGATAAACTTGTCGATTATTAAAAAAATACAAGTCTAACGATTGCAGTTTAACAAAAAACATTGCACCATTTTGAGTGTTTTAAAATTACGTTTTTACTTTTACTAAATAAGTCACAAAGTTTGTGAATAATGTAAAGTTAAACTTATTTTAATAAATTTTAAATTTGGCGATTGGGGAATTTTGTCGGATTAATGTCATGATAAAAAAATTATTTGCCAATACACAGCATTCTGAGTACTGGTGGCAAGACGCATTATTTGTTGGAGCTGTTTCTGCAGCTGTCATTGCACATGTACTTTTTTTATCTGTTCAATTTGGAATGCCACAAGAAAATAATACCAGCACAAAAGAAATCGCAATCAGTATTCGCCCAAGTGAAGATGAAATTAAAGATGCAGACTTTTTAGCGCAAGCAAATCAGCATGGTTCTGGAACATTTCGTAAAGAGCATCGTATTTCAAGTGATATGCCAGCGCAAGCAGAAAACAAGAGTGCGGGTGATCAGCAACTCGAAGCTTTAGAGCAAATACAGCAAAAACGAGAATTGAAATTCGAAGAAAAAGTATTAATGACGGTTCTTAGCTGGCAAAAGCAGGCGGAACAGAACGATCGCAAAAAGGCCATGGAAGAGTTGCAGAGCCAGATGCAAGCTAAAACGGCAATGGTGGCGAGTCTAGAAGCTCAATATTTACAGAAACAACAAAATTTTAGTAAACAACAAAAAATTAAAACCTTAGATGGTATTCAAGCCAAACAAGATGCATCTGCTGGATATTTAGATAAATTTCGTGAAAAAGTTGAGATGTATGGAAACCGATATTACCCAGATCTTGCCAAACAGCAGCGTCTTTCGGGTGAGGTCCGTTTAATGGTCATTCTCAATAATGAGGGTGGGATTCGTGCTATACGATTGATTGAAAGCTCAGGTCATTCAATCCTCGATGAAGCTGCCAAAAACTCAGTGCGTAAAGGTGCACCTTTTGGACGTTTTGATTCAAAAATGAAAGATATTTCTGAACTGCGGATCGTGCGTACTTGGCGTTTTGATCCAGCTGAATCTGAATTTGAAGTGCGCTAGAAACTGAACAAGATGTAATGGGATTATCTTGATTCTATTTTTTAGTATCTACCTTCATAAATAGACCGATTTTTAAGTGATCTAGTGCTAATAGCTTTTTTGAATTTGGCAAATTTCAACACTAAATTTTTTATACCACTGTTGTTTACCAATTCGTTGAGCTGCCTGATGTTCTGCATCTTTATGCCAAGCCTGGATATCTTCAAGTGTATTCCAATAAGAAAGCGCAACTTCAAAATCATTTTCACAAAGAGACTCAAATTTTTGACAGTTAAACTGGCTCAATGCTTTCTCTCGTAAAAGTTGTGCAGTTTGAAAATACTGTTGATCAAGCGTATTGATCTGTGCCTTAAAGATAACCACATATTTCATTTTCAGTGCTCGGCCTTTACTTTAACTTCTCTTTAAAAAGGGCAATAAAATCAGAAACTGATGTATTAAAGTAAATTGTGATCATGGGCTTGAATCGGTGGAGGAGTCGGTTTCCCTAGAGTTCCCAATAATTCAATTTCAATCATTCTTACCATTGAATCTAAAGGTAAATCATTACTTTGCGTACCAAAAGGTTCTTCTATCTCGGTACTTAAAGCATCTAGCCCCAGAAAAGTATAGGCTAAAATACCCACCAGCAAAGGTGTTGCTAAACCCAGTAATGAACCTAAGCTAAAGGGCAGCATAAAGCAGAAAAAATAGACCGTACGATTTAATAAAACTGAATAAGCAAAAGGCAAAGGTGTGGTTGCAATACGGTCACAACCGGTTTGTACCAAACTGAGCTCATTTACATGTTCATTTAATTGGGTATAGATAATGTCGGAAATTTCGCCTTCTTTGAGCGCTTGCATCAATTCCCATTGGATCAAACTCAGCGTGTATTGCGGCGCATTGGTTTGTTGATACAACTGTGTCAGTGCCTGTTGACTCATACCACTGGTTTCCACCAGCGCATCTGGATTTGCTGTTTGATGCCTCAGACGATCTCTTAATAAGTTTGCAAATACAATCACATGTTGAATGATCCGTTCACGACGCCCTTGAGGGAATATGCGACAATCACGGTCAAAGTGACGTGCATTGGCGATCAGCATTCCCCAAAGTTTACGCGCTTCCCACCAACGGTCATAACAGGCGGTATTTTTAAAGCCTAGAAAAATAGAAAGCACCACACCAATCAGGGTAAAGCCAACCAAGGGTAATTCAGGAAAACGATATAAATTGGTATACTCAATGCCACCCACAATTGCAGAAATCAGCATCACAAAACCAAGCGGTGGCAGCACTTTGGGTAAAATCGTACCACGCCAAGAGAGTAATATTTTAAGGGTATCGTTTTGATCGCGGACAATCATACTTTTAAATCTATATTTTTTAGTGATCTTCACCGCTTCAAAGGTGCTTGTCAATCACATTTGTAGGGAAAGTTTTGGGTTTGATGAGTCCGTGTTCAGCAAAGGAGTAGCTTTGCTCAGCAGCAATGATCATATGATCCAATAATTCTATTTCAAGCAGTTGACAGGCTTTTAATATTTCTTGAGTTAAATCGTAATCTTCACGTGAAGGCTTGGCAAAACCTTTAGGGTGATTATGGGCAATAACGATAAAAGTCGCATGTTTTTGTATGACATATCGTAATAATTGATTAATGGAAATATTGCAGTAATTGATTGAACCATAAAATAGTTTTTTAAAACTCAATTTACGTAACTGGCTGTCTAAACACAGTACCGCAAAGACTTCTTGAGATTCTCCGATCAATTCATAACGTAAATAATCTCGGATTAAATCAGAACGACTCAAGTCTAAACCTTGATTCAGTTGATGTTTCAAGTAACGCCGTCCCAGTTCTTTCACTGCCATCAGTTGTGAATACTTGCTTTCGCCAATGCCATGAAATTGTTTTAAATCGTCTAAAGACGAATCAAATACAGCATTTAAATGACCAAAATGTTGAATGAGCAAGCGTGCTAATTCAACAGCGGAGTGTTGTTTTGAGCCTGAGCGTAGAAAAATCGCAAGTAATTCTGCATCAGATAAGCTGTGCGCCCCTTGTAAGAGTAATCTTTCACGTGGACGTTCTTGTTCAGGCCATTGTTTGATTGAATGATTCATTATTTTTCACATTTTAAAATTATTTTACTTCTGATTTTTCTCCCTTGAATGACTTGGGAGATAGACTATTTAATGATATTGTGAGCGCCACTGCAACTGAAAGGTAGCCTGATAGTGAGTTTTGATCTCAGTGTATTTTCTAATAAAAATATTATCCTCGCTGTAACAGGCGGTATTGCCGCCTATAAAAGTGCAATCCTGGTACGTCGTTTAAAGGATTACGGCTTTAATGTACGCGTGGTAATGACCAAAGGTGCACAGGCATTTATTACCCCTTTAACTTTTCAGGCCTTATCAGGCAATTCAGTTCATACCGAATTATTAGACCCTGAAGCAGAAGCGGGAATGGGGCATATTGAATTGGCGCGTTGGGCTGATTTAATTTTAGTTGCTCCTGCAAGTTGTGACACCATTGCAAAGTTCGCCGCGGGTTTGGCTGATGACTTGCTCAGTACTTTGTATTTGGCAACCAAAGCACCTGTTTGGGTTGCGCCTGCAATGAATCAGCAAATGTGGGCAGCTAAGCCGACACAACGTAATCTGAATACTTTAGTTGAAGATGGCGTACATGTGATTATGCCTGAAGCGGGTTCACAAGCTTGTGGTGATGTCGGTTTAGGGCGTATGCCTGAACCTGAAGATTTAGCTGAACAAGTTAAAAATTACTTCCATCAAGCACAACGTGCGATTGCTGAAAAGTTTGGCTTGCTTGCTGGAAAACGTGTGGTGATTACTGCGGGACCAACACGTGAAGCGATTGATCCTGTACGTTATATTTCCAATCACAGTACAGGGAAAATGGGCTTTGCTATTGCGGCAGCCTGTTATTCAGCAGGGGCAAAAGTGACACTATTGGCTGGTCCAGTCAGTTTGGATACTCCGAATGGTGTGCGTCGTATCAATGTTTCTTCTGCGATAAAAATGCTTGATGAAAGCATGCATCAGCTTGAGGAAGGCTGTGACGTGTTTATTGCAACCGCGGCTGTCGCTGACTATCGTGTGGCAGAAGTTGCGGAACATAAGATCAAGAAAGCGGGTGATGAGCTGAATGTTTCGTTGGTGAAAAACCCTGATATTGTGGCGACCATTGCACAGCAGTCAAAGCGCCCATTTATGGTGGGTTTTGCGGCTGAAACCCGTAATGTAGAGGAATATGCAGCAGGAAAACTGGTTGCAAAAAAACTCGATATGATTGCCTGCAATGATGTCTCGCGTGCTGATATTGGTTTTGCTTCTGATCAAAATGCGATGACCGTGTTTTTTGCAGAACAGTACCAGATGGAAAAGCGTGATTTAGAGAAAGCCTCGAAACAAGAGATTGCACAACAATTGGTTGAAGCGATCCACGATGCCTTACACCATGAGATTGAACCAATTTAAGTCTTTTTCTAATTATTTCTGAATATAAAAATGCAACGAATTCGTTGCATTTTTATTTGCTATTTTTTGTGCTTTTAAACTATGTTTAGTCTTGGAAATGGACAATAGCCACAATGGGCTTTTTTACACCCAACAATAGCCACAGTTTTAAGGAAGATCATAATGATCAAAAAAACTTTAGCCACCGTCATGATGATTTCTGCTTTAGGTTTCAGCTCAATGACTTTTGCTGCAACGCTACAACAAAATATGCAGGCATTAGGTAAAAACTATAAAGCATTTAATCAAACCAATAATGCCGCTGAAGCAAATAAAGCTTTAGATAATATGCGTGCTGCTGCAACGGACGCTAAAAAAGTCAAACTTAAAGGTCGTGGTGATGCCAGTGCACCGACTTCGACTCAGTTATATGATCAATTGATTGCGCAAATTGATAAGACTCAAGTGCTAGTCAAAGGCGGTCATTTAGATCATGCCAAAATGGAAGGCAAGAAAATTGCTGAAATACGTGATCAAGGGCATAAGATCTATCAATAGTCTTATTGCGCAAATATGCATTTAGATGATTTATAAATAAGGTCAAAATTATAAATCATATATTTATATACTTTCATTAACGTGATTCATATGGTTATAACGCTTGCAATGCCACACTTTACAATTAAAGTTTAAATAGCTTTGCGTAGGCGATGCCTCACTTTTCAGAGATGAAAAGGTGACAAAAATCTTCCGTTGGGCGAGGGGTACGTCCTGTACCCCCGCCCAACAGTGACATCCATGTCGCCACACGATAGATCGACCATGTACGATTCAATAATACAAAGAATCAGGTAAATTTATATAGATTGCGTATGGACTACTTGTTTTTTGACGAACGTAATTTCGAAGAATAGATTTATCCATTTAAAAGCCGTTAGTTTTAATGACTAACGGTTTTTTATTGTGAGGAGATTTTTAAACGATATTGAATCACTAAACTCAGCATGATTCGGATTTGCTCATTGCATAACAACTGTTAAGTTAGATGTAGAAAAGTGAGGAGAAATGCGATGCAACAGCACCATCAGTTTGAACGTATTGCAAAGGCCATCGAATACATTAAACACAATTTTAAAGCACAACCAAATTTAGATGAGGTGGCTGCGCATATTCATTTAAGCCCTGCACATTTTCAACGTTTATTCACTGAATGGGCTGGAACCAGTCCTAAGAAATTCTTGCAATATATCAGCATAGAACATGCAAAAAACTTGTTAAAACAAGAGCATTCGGTATTTGATGCGACTTATGACACAGGACTATCGAGCACCAGTCGTTTGCATGATCTATTTATACAAATTGAAGGGATGACACCTGCTGAATACAAAAGTGGCGGAGAAAACTTAACCATCCACTACCAGTATGCTGAAACACGCTTTGGAATGGTTTTAGTGGCTTCAACAGCCAAAGGGATTTGTTTTATGTCTTTTGTGGAGCATGAGCAAGATGCCTATAGTGCACTCGTTGAAAAATTTCCTAAAGCAAGATTTTATCAGCAAGCAGATGCCTTACATGAACATGCTTTGGCCATTTTCTCATCTGAACAAAAACCATGGAGCCAAATTAAGCTGCATCTAAAAGGCACTGATTTCCAGCTTAAAGTTTGGGAGAGTTTGCTTAAAATTCCGATGGGGCAATTAGCAACCTATGCAGATCTTGCTGAACAGATTGGAAATCCAAAAGCTTCCCGTGCAGTCGGTACTGCGATTGGCAATAACCCAGTGGCTTTTTTAATTCCATGTCATCGTGTGATTCAAGCGACAGGTGTTTTAGGTGAATACCATTGGGGAAAAACACGTAAAGCCGCAATGATTGGCTGGGAAGGTGTGCAAGTACATGCCAGCGTTTAATTCACAACAAGCAACAGCGTTGCTCAATAAAATTGAGGGTTTAGATTGGGAGTCAATCCATGCTCAGATGCATACACAAGGCTACTCAATCCTTAAAGACTTTTTATCTGATGAATTGTGTGAGTTGATCAAAAGTCATTATAACCATCAACAACTGTATCGAAAAACCGTCACTATGCAGCAACATCGTTTTGGATATGGCGAGTATAAATATTTTAATTATCCATTACCAAACTTGCTTCAACAGCTTCGAACTCAGTTTTATCCGTATCTGGTTCCTATCGCCAATGCTTGGTCTGATGCTTTAAAGTTGGATCGACAATATCCAGATTCACATCTTGAATTTTTACAACAATGCCAACAAGTGGGTCAAAATAAGGCCACTGTTTTGATTTTGCACTATCAGCAAGATGGTTTTAATACCTTACATCAAGATCTATATGGCGAGGTCTATTTTCCGATCCAAATGGTATTTGTTCTTAGTCAAGTCAATAGCGATTTTACCGGTGGTGAGTTGGTGTTGACTGAGCAAGTACCACGAGCACAGTCAAAAGCCATTGTTTTACAACCTGATCAAGGGGATGTGTTAATTTTTACCACGCAGTTTAGACCCAAGAAAAGCACTCATGGCTATTATCGAGTCAATATGAAGCATGCTGTCAGTCAGGTGCGTACAGGGGAGCGTTATACATTGGGGATTATTTTTCATGATGCTGTGAGTTAAATGATGATTAAGCATGATGACATTGAGCGTTTGGCGTTATATCGAAAAATCAGGAATGCTGAAATTTTATTTGCAGGCAATCAAAAGCTAAAAATTTATGGACGTTTAAACTGTGGTTCGGGCAAGCGTATGTTAAAAGCCAATCGGGTGTTCTTTAGTAGTGAAGCCGAAGCCTTGGCATTGCAATTCCGCCCGTGTGGACATTGTATGAAATCAGCCTATGTGAAATGGAAAAATGCAACAACTTGAGTTTCTAACCGATCCCCATGAGAATTTGCTTCCACAAGATGGAACAGTGAATTATTTCGGAAAAATCATGGATGAAGCCATCGCCAATGATTATTTTGAGCAATTGCTAACGCATATTGAATGGCAAAATGACCAAGCGATTATTTTTGGCAAAAAGATTATCACCAAACGGAAAGTGGCTTGGTATGGAGATCGTGCTTTTGAATACACTTATTCAAATAGCTCCAAATATGCCTTGCCATGGACTGAAGAATTAATCGAACTGAAAAAACAGATTGAATTGATCACGGGTGAAACATTTAATTCTTGTTTGCTGAATCTTTACCATACAGGTGAAGAGGGTATGGCATGGCACAGTGATGGTGAAACAGATCTAAAAAAGAATGGTGCAATTGCATCTTTAAGCCTAGGCGCGGTTCGAAAATTTGCCTTTAAACATAAAAATAGCCAAGAAAAGATTGAGGTTTTTCTCGAAAATGGCAGTTTGCTGGTCATGAAAGACACCACACAAACATATTGGTTGCACCGCTTAGCCCCAACAAAGAAAGTGCATACGGCTCGGATTAATCTAACCTTTAGAACAATCGATGAATCATGATTTTTCCTCACGGATAAGCCAAACAATTGCGGCAAAAATAAAGCCAGGGTCTGTTGACAATTCGTCTATGTTTGCGACTACGTGTGTTTTTTAGACGATACTAGGCACGAAATACGAAATTTAGTCATTCTAAATGAGTAGTTCGTAACGAAGTAGCGGCAAAAAACACACTAGTCCCGAAGGGTTGTGGCTAAAATTATCTCAGCCTACGTTATGAAACTCGAAAATAGTCTCGCTATTCTCTTCGTTTCCTGCCTTGCCTGCTCAATTTTAGCCTACAACGCAAGCCATTTATGAAATGTCAACAGACCCTAAACTTCCATAAAAAATAAAATTGTAGTGAATCATGTTGAGTAAAACTTGAGAATAACTTAGTGGATAAAAGGGATACATATCTGCATGCATCAAAGCATCTAAAAAAATATGACTAAAACTACCGACCAAAGCACTGACTGTCGCCACTTGCCATGTGATCTGCCAGTTTGCTTGTTTGAATAAGTGGCGTAAGCAAAACTCACTCATTACTTTACCTATGGGGACTGCAAGCAAAGCAATCAACAAAGCACCAAGTAAATTATGGGTATATAAATGGAGTGTGGTCCAGCCTCGAATGATGCCAAATAGAGGTTCTATATCCATCAAAACCTGAACACCAGAGAAAATTAACAAGCTAAATTTTTTATTTGCAATGGCTTTACAGCTTGCGCCTAAGCCCAAATGTAAGGGAGTAAATGGCATTGTTATTGTTCATGCTTATTGTGATGTTTAAATTATAAAAAATTGCATCACCCACGGTTGTGAAGTTTGGGTGATTTTTATCTGATCAAATATAAAAAAGACCGCATAGTGCGGTCTTTTAAACTTAATTATTGAGAAATTAAGCTTGGCCTTCAGCAGCAGCGCCTTGGGCACGTTCCATATTTGCTTCAAACTCTGCATCAAAATTGATTGGCGTAAGAAGTAATTGAGGGAAGCTACCTTTCGTTACAAGATCATTAACTGCTTCACGCAAGAATGGGAACAAAATGTTCGGGCAGTAAGCACCTAAGATGTATGGAAGACGGTCTTCTTCAATACCATCAATCAAGAAAATACCTGATTGTGTTACATCGACGATAAATGCTGTATCGCCAGCATTGTTCGCTTGCACAACAACTTTTAAAGACACTTCAAAGTGGGTTGCATCCACTTTTTCAGCAGCAGAAGACAAGTTGATGTTTAATTCAGGTTGCCATTCTTTGGTAAAAACTTGAGCCCCAGGTACTTCAAAAGAAATGTCTTTTGTATAAATACGTTCTAAAGCAAGTTGTGGTTGAGCTTGTTGTTCTTCACTCATTCTTTATTCCTTAAATTTTAAGAAGTGATTCATTAATTAAGTTGTGGATTAACCAAGTAACTCATCGAGTTTGCCGGCTTTTTCTAAAGCATAAAGCTGGTCAAAACCACCGATAAATTCATTATTAATAAAAATTTGTGGCACTGTACGGTGTCGAGTTTTCTGGATCAGCTCAGTCTTAACTTCAGGTGCTTCTTCATCGAGATTGATTTCGGTAAAAGCAACACCTTTACGCTCAAGTAGAGATTTCGCACGTACACAGTATGGGCAAAAAGTTGTTGAATATACTTTTACTTCAGCAGTCATGTTGAGCTCCTTAAGCTTATTTTTTAGCTTTAACTAATGGCAAGCCTTGGGCTTTCCAGTTACTGATACCACCATCAAGACGATAGCTGTCTGCATGGCCGACTTGTTGTAAAGCACTTCCTGCAACTTGACCTAAGTTGCAGATAAATACTAAAGGACGGTCAGCAGTTTTTAACTCTTCGATGTGACTGGCAATTTGACTGTATGGAATGTTGCGGCTGCCACTCACATGACCTTCACGGAAATCTTTAGCATCGCGTAAATCAATCAACATCGCATTTTTAGCCTTCACTAAAATACCAAGTGATTGTGGTGAAATCTTACGACCACTGCGTTGTCCTTCAAAAATAAAGAACAAGATCGCCAGTACCCCTAAAATACCAAATAAGAAGGGGTGATTCCCCATAAACTCAAACCAACGTTCCACAAGTCACCTAATTACAATCAAAAATTGCGTCGAGTATAGCGTATATATATGGTGATCAAAATCACCGCTTCAAGGTTCTCAAAGAAGAAATTTAATTTTTTTGTTGCGCATCAGTGATTTCTTCAATTAAACGTAAATAACTTTCATGTCGTCTGGCTAGAATTTCACCATTTTCTACCGCTTTTTTAATTGCGCACTGTTTCTCATGTGTGTGGGTGCAATTACGATATTGGCAATGTCCAATCAAGTTAGAGATTTCAGGAAAGCCTGCATCAATCTTTTCTAGGCTCAAATGCCAAAGCCCAAATTCACGGATGCCGGGCGAGTCGATCAAGGCACCATTTTCACCAAAACGAATCAAACGGGTAGAGGTGGTTGTATGTTGTCCGAGTGCTGAGTTTTCAGAAATAATATTGGTCTTTTGTTCTGCATCAGGAACGATGACATTAATCAAGGTACTTTTGCCGACACCTGATTGCCCAACGAAAGCAACAGTTTCGTTGTCGAGTCGTTGCTTTAATTCGCTAATATCACCTTCAGACTGAGTGATCAGTACTTCATAGCCCAAGTCTTGATATTCTTTAATGAGGTCTAAAATAGGATCATTTTCTTTGAGTAAATCTGATTTGTTTAACACCAAAAGGACTGGAATATCCGCATCTGCACATGCCACCAAATAGCGATCAATCAGCGTGGGTGCTGGCTCAGGCAGAGTTGCAAAGACAATGACGATTAAACTGATATTGGCTGCGACAGGTTTAACTTTATGATAACGATCGGGACGCGTTAACAATGAAGTCCTTGGATGAATGGCAGTGATGATGCCTAAACCTGTATTTGGGTCTGCTTGCCACTGAACTTTGTCGCCTGTCACTAACAGCTCTAAATTGGTTCGTGTATGACAGCGCCAGACACTGCCTAATTCAATCGGTTTCCAAAAGGGTTCTGGATCACCTTCATTGACGATGGGTTTTTGCGGATGTTGAGTAGGAACAGAAAGGGCTTGTACTTCGAGTTGTCGTCCATAATGCTGAACAACAAGACCTTCAAGGTCATTGGAAGTGTCGATTTCTTCTTGACGTGTTTTATGTTGTTTCTGAATGCGGCGTTGCTGCTGTTCAGTTAAACGACGTTTACGAATTAAAGCCATTCATATCCTAAAAACCTTAAAAATGAGAAGGCAAAAATACCATGACAGGCGAATGAATTACAGCGAAGATGCAAGAAATTTGCTACTATTCATTTTTTATTGGCCTAATAAGATTGCACTATATGAGCAGCACTCCGGATACCCGCTTAATTTGGATCGACCTAGAGATGACAGGTTTAGATACAGATAATGACAAGATCATTGAAATTGCGACAATTGTAACAGATGATCATTTGAACATTTTGGCGGAAGGGCCTGTGCTTGCAGTGCATCAATCAGATGTTATCCTTAATGCAATGGATGAGTGGAACACCAAACAACACGGTCAGTCAGGTCTGATTGAGCGGGTACGTCGTAGTAAACTCACAGCGCAAGATGCAGAGCAGCAAACCTTAGAATTTTTGAAGAAATGGATTAATCCTAAAACTTCACCAATGTGTGGTAATTCAATCTGCCAAGATCGTCGTTTTATGCACCGTTTAATGCCAGAGCTTGAACAATTCTTCCATTATCGTAATTTGGACGTGTCTTCAGTGAAAGAGTTAGCAAAACGCTGGAGACCTGAAATTATGAGCGGTCTAAAGAAAAATGCTTCACATTTGGCAATGGATGATATCCGCGATTCGATTGCTGAACTTAAATATTATCGTCAGTATTTCTTTATTGCCAATCAAGATTAATCATTTGAGTGGTTAAATCTCATTACATATCAGATTGAAAGAAGAGGCTTTTTAGCCTCTTTTTTTGCTATGCATTTTGGTTTTTTAAGCTATACTAAAGCTGATGTCCTCTGACAACTCGTTACAAAAAATAGCAAGCAGTTCAAATTGTTTGCATAAAAAACGTTTTAATATCCTTATATATATTTGAATTATTACAAAGAGATTGACTATGCAAAGTAATAACCCAATTTTAACGCGTGCGGAAACGTATGCAGATTATGAACAGCCAATGACTGTACAAGGCGCAATTCAAAAATCAGTTTTATTGACTGTTATTGCGGCCATACTCGGTGTTGGAATTTTTTTCTATAGCTTTACCACAATGAATGTTGGAATTGCCTATGCTGCCGCAATGGTTGGTGCAATTGGTGGTTTGATTCTTGGATTGGTTGCTACATTTAAGCCGAATACGGCACGTGTTTTAGCTATTCCTTATGCGTTCTTTGAAGGTGCATTTTTGGGTGGTGTTTCAGTGATCTTCCAACTGAAGTTTCCGGGCGTACCATTACAAGCACTTTTAGCTACATTTATCACAACTTTAGTGATGTTTGGTTTATATAAATTCCAAATTATTCGTGCAACTGAAAAATTTAAATCTATTGTGATTTCAGCATCTATCGCAATTGCATTGGTTTTTGTGGTGCAGTTCATTATGCGTTTGGCTTTTGGTTCAAGCATTCCATTCTTATTTGAAAGCAGCATTTTAGGTATTGGTTTTGCTGCATTTGTTGCAGTGATCGCATCATTGAACTTGATTCTTGATTTCGATTTGATTGAATCTGCTGCTGCACAACGTGCACCGAAAGCCTATGAATGGTTATGTGGTATCGCTTTATTGGCAACATTGGTATGGATGTACTATTCATTCTTACGTTTATTGAGCTTGTTGCAAGGTGATGATTAATCATTCCCTTTATATAGATTGATAGATTTGAAAAGGCGCACTCGATTCAGTGCGCTTTTTTTATGTTTTTAGTAAACTTTTAAAAAAAGATGCATTATGCAATTTAGTTATGGGTCAAGACTTGGCATTATGCTTACAAAATTGATCAGGTGAGAATTTCATGGCACAAGGACTATTGGCAGGTAAACGCTTTTTAATCGCGGGTATTGCAAGTAAATTATCCATTGCATTTGGTATTGCTCAGGCATTACATCGTGAAGGTGCAGAACTCGCATTTACTTATCCAAACGATAAACTAAAAAAACGTGTAGATGATTTTGCAGAACAATTCGGTTCTACTTTAGTTTTCCCTTGTGATGTTGCTGTGGATGCTGAAATTGACCATGCATTTGCTGAATTAGCGAAGCATTGGGATGGTTTGGATGGTGTTGTACATTCAATCGGCTTTGCACCTGCGCATACACTTGATGGTGATTTCACGGACGTCACAGATCGTGAAGGTTTTAAAATTGCCCATGACATCAGCGCTTATAGTTTTGTTGCTATGGCACGCGCGGCAAAACCTTTATTGTTGGCTCGCCAAGGCTGTTTATTGACTTTAACTTACCAAGGTTCAGAGTCTGTTATGCCAAACTATAATGTTATGGGTATGGCGAAAGCATCTTTGGAAGCAGGTGTACGTTATTTAGCATCAAGCTTAGGTGCTGAGGGTATCCGTGTAAATGCAATTTCAGCAGGTCCAATCCGTACTTTAGCGGCATCTGGGATTAAATCTTTCCGTAAAATGTTAGATGCCAATGAAAAAATTGCACCGTTAAAACGTAATGTTACGATTGAAGATGTTGGTAACGCAGCCTTATTCCTATGCTCACCTTGGGCAAATGGGATCACTGGTGAAATTCTATATGTTGATGCTGGTTTTAATACGGTCGGTATGAGCCAGTCAATGATGGACAGTGAATAGCATTTAGTCTATATAACAATTTGAATTAAAAACATAAATCTCAACATTAAGCATTTAATGTTGAGATTTTTTTACAAATTTTAAAAAATTAACCGATCAATAAACTAGGATTCAATCGTTTTTTTTGATTAAATATTCATAAATATTAATATTATTTTAAGTTTGATAAGAAAATGAATTTTGCCAATATATTTTCGGCTCTGCAACACCTTGGATTGACTGCGCAAAAACGAGCCTTGCATATCCAATTTAGCAATCCTGATTTGACTGCTCAAGTCTTCTTACAACGTATCGATGGACAACATGGTCTAAACCAAGGTGTGTCTGTTGAACTGATTTGCCTTGCCACTTCGGCTGTGATTCCACTTAAACAATTTATCGGTAGCCAAGTGGCCATTGATCAAGTCACAGATCATGGGCAACTGTTTCGTAGCACAGGAGTGATTACTGAAGCCGCACAAGGGCAGAGTGATGGCGCACTCACGCTATATAAACTCAAACTCGAAGATGCCACTTCACTATGGCATAAACGCCGTAACAGCCGAGTGTTTATGAATAAGTCGGTTGTTCAAGTCATAGAAACGCTGTTTAAAGAATGGCAAGACAAAAGCCCCCTCTTTGCATCGAGTCTAAGTTTAGATAAAAGTGGACTGAAAAAAGACTACGATATCCGCCCATTCATCATGCAGAGTAACGAAAGTGACTACGCATTTTTAACCCGCTTGATGCGCAGTGAAGGGATCAACTGGCTGATTGATGAAGCACAATTGATTGTAGCAAGCGCTACGACCCAAATTCAGCCGCAAAAACTGCGCTTGGTGGATGACAATAGCGAATACAAAGCACTAGAACGAAGAAAGATTCGTTTCCATCGCAGCAGTGCCACAGAACAACAAGACAGCATTACCAGCTTTATCGGACAACGTAGCTTACAACCCACCGCTGTCCATGTACAACGCTGGCAAGCAGATGTGTTAGAGCAAGAAGAGGGTGCAGGCAGTGTTCAAAGCAAACATCAACACAGTCAAAACCAAAACAATGCCAGCCTCGGTTTAGAACAAGCTTGGCATATCAGTCCAGCATGGATTCAAGACCTAAATGGTGAAGATCAAGCAACCGCGTCAAATAACAATCAGATTGAAAAGATTAACCAAAACCTCAGTCATTACTATGATGCTCAATCCAAGCAATTTATAGCCAACTCCACTGTACGTGATGCACAAGTGGGGTACTGGTTTGAGTTAAACGAACACCCAGAAATAGACCAACACAGTGGCTCAGACAAAGAGTTTCTGATCACGTCAAAGACATTCTATAACCAGAACAACTTACCCAAAGATCTGAATGAACAAATCAATCGCTTGCTCCAACAGAGCAATTGGGTCAATTCAAATGTAGACTCAAATAACCCAGAGCGCCAAGCCAATCAATTGGTACTACAACGCCGTAATATCACCACTGTTCCTGAATACCACCCACTACAACACCGTCCAAGTACCCATCCACAACGAGCCAAAGTGGTTGGGCCAAGTGGAGAAGAAATTCATGTGGATGAATGGGGGCGGATTAAAGTTCGCTTCCTGTTTACCCGCAATGAAGATCATAGTCATGATGGTGGTGCAGGGAGCAATGACAACGACACTGATTCCGCTTGGGTGGATGTACTGACCCCGTGGGCAGGTGAAGGCTATGGTGCGCGGTTCTTACCGAGGATTGGTGAGATTGTCGTGATAGATTTCTTTGATGGCAATATTGACCGACCATTTGTGATGGGGCGTATCCATGAAGCGCAACGAAGTCCAACGAAATTTGATGACAAAGGCCAATTGCCTGATACTAAAAAACTAGCAGGGATCAAAAGTCGAGAAGTTAAAGGCAGTGGCTATGGCCAGCTTAGATTTGACGATACCACAGACCAAATCAGCAGCCAGCTACAAAGCAGTCACGGCGCGAGTCAACTTAACCTTGGTAATCTGAGTCATCCTAAAGAAACCGATACCAGTGAAGGACGAGGCGAAGGCTTTGAATTAAGAACAGACCAATGGGGAGCGTTACGAGCTGGGCAAGGTCTACTACTGAGTACCTATGCTCAAGATTCAGCTTCAGGTAACCATCTTGATGCAACTGCGGCGAAAAGTCAGTTAGAAAGCAGCCTAAATAATTCTAAGGCCTTAAGTGAAGTTGCCAAGAACCAGCAAACTGATCCTTTGGAGGTGTTGGAAAGAATAAAAGGGTTTATCAATACACTAGACCAACAAGATCCGAAAAAAGCAGATGCATTTAAGTCTGCGGTGATGATGTTGGCTTCCCCTAATTCGATTGCGCTTGCCAGTAACGAAGATATTCATCTTTCAGCAGATGGGCAAATCAGTCATACCGCAGGCGACAGTATCAACCTAAGTACACAAAAGGCTTTGATTGGGCATGCCAGTGCTAAGATCAGTCTTTTTGCGGCACAGGAGGGGGCAAGGTTATTTGCTGGAAAAGGTAAAGTTGAACTTCAAGCTCAAGATGGTGGTGCAGATGTGATTGCACGTAAAGGGATTCAAATCATTTCGACCGAAGACGCGGTTTATATCATTAGTCCGAAAGAGATTAAGTTGATTGGTGATGGTTCTGAATTAAAGATTAATGGTTCAGGGGTATTTTCAACTACAGGTGGTTTGTTTCAGGTGAAGTCAGGGCAACAGAAGTTTACCAGTGGTGCGAAGATTAATTCAGACATTCCTCAACTTCCTATTTGTGAAATGCGTGTTTCTGGTGCTGCGGCAAAAGGTGATGCTTCTGTGGAGCTTTCATAATGTTATTAGAGGCTATACATCCAAAAGAAGTGATTGAGTATGATTACGTCATTATTGACCCGAATCTAAATGCGCAATATTTTTATGATGTGGAAGCTCAACTTAAGTCTTTAGCACCTGATTATGCGAAGAATGTACAGCATGTTTTTCCGTATTTATTGCGTTTAAATTCAGTTGGTGCTTCGCTTGTTGATGAAATAAAGCAACATGATCAAAATCAGATCAAAGCGGGGCTTTCACCTTTTTTTCTAATGACGTTTAAAAGTGTTCCAACTCGAGAACCTGATATTGTTGATCACTTAAAACAAAATTTAGTCTATGAAGTAGGCACTAAGAAGTATTTGTATCGGTTTTTTGATCCGAAAATTTGGATGTTACTCAATTATTTTGAGAGTCAGGATTTTTTATGGATCAATAAATATTTTAAAAATATTGAATTTAATTTCTTAAATGAAACATTGTGCTTTGACGCTGGATCTGAGGGGGATTTTATTCAACAGCCTGATCATGATTTATTGGACAAAATCAGTGTAAACAACAGAGTATTTGAAAAGTTAAAATTCAAGACTGACGACCTGCCAGCATACTTTTTAAAAGTTAGTCAGATTTTTAATTATGCAGACTTAATAAAAAATAAAGGGATTTTGACCAAGGATGATGCTGTAGCATCCATTTTTCATGCAGATTTAATCGGTGAAAGCTTTCTTGAAACCCACTTTTTTCAACGTTTAACAGAAAGTCCCAAAGGCTATGAACAGGCAAGCAAACAGCTTTCAACGTCTGAGTGGGATGATTTTTTTAAAAAACAAAATATTGATGATGAAAATTTAAAAAATAAGGTGATGTATGGATTCTAAGAGTTGTGATTTTTGTAAAAGAGATATTGGCTTAAAGATTTTTGTGAATCGCTATATATTTTCATCAACAGGTACAAATATTCCACTTGATATGGCTGAAAATCAAAGTGAATTGTATGAAATAGAGGATATAAAATCAGATATCAAAGAATATTTATCGGGTTTAGAAGAAACCAAGTTTGATTTTATTAACTCCTATAAGCCACCTAGTCCGCAAGCTTCAACAGCCACGTCAGCTTTAGAAGCATCTAGTCATGATTCAGAAAATAATCTTGAAGCACCAGTTAAGTCTCTGAATACGATTGAGGTAACGGCTATAGCGGGTAGCTATAGTTATCCTGTACATAAAACTCAAACATCAATGAAACAGTATGGTTTTACAGGGAGTACTTTAAGAAAAGGCTTTTTATATGTTTATCTAAAACACTTAAACCAATGGCAAGAATATAAAATTTCTGAAAAGGGCTTTTTAAAGCGTATTAATGAATCAAATTATGATCAAGATTACTCATCTAGACCCTTAGTTTTAATGGAGCAGGGTGATGAGCCTTGCATGAATATTAAGCATAGAGCAAATGCTTTAACGATCGTTGTACCCAAGCCCAATGAAGCCTCTTTTGTATATTTAAAATATTCTGAAAACGCATGGAGCAAAGCAACGAAGCTGAGAAATAAGTCACCTGAATTTTACGAAAAATATATGGATAAATTTGACGTAAAAAAATTTATTGCAGGACAATACGAAAAAGGCACATTCCCAATGAAGGCGGGAATTGAGAATTTTTGTGCAGATTATATAACAATATGGAAGTCGGGTGAAAAAGGTGAAGGGATTTTAGAAAACCGTCTATTAAAAAATAATATATCAAAAGAATTATTTTCATATTCAGAGTATTTTTCCTATCTGTCAGGGAAGACACCTAAAGATATACTTGAATACATAATGAATGAAAATCGAGAGATTAATCAAGTAAAACTAAATAACATGGAATATGCGCTATTCGCAGATTCAAATATGAATGATTCATTTCTTAAAGAGCATAGCAAAGAGGAGCTCACCGAGGCTTTATCAAATGATGCAAAAGCAAGAATACTTTTTGGAGCTGTATTTGCGATTGATGACCCTGTTGGCGTAGTGATGGATATTTCAGCTCAAGTCGCAAATCAAATGATGAGTGACGAAGATTATACTGATGATGAAAAAACTGTTAACACATTAGAAGTGTTAAAAAATAACTTTGGGATTAATGATTATCCTTACTTTACCAATGAAGAATTAAAACGAAAAGAAGAAGCTAAAGAGCTTAATCGTATGATTAACGGTCCTGGAGCAATTTATGGTGAGGTCCTTGAGGAGAGGTGGAATGAGAAAAAATCAACAGAAGAACTCAATGCCGAGGAGCGAGCGCAAAAAGCAGCAGAACAAATAGGAAAAAATAAAGAATGGAATACAAAATATATTCAATATATTGATTCAAATAGATTTAGTGCGGGTTTAGCCACGCTTAAGCAGAAAAAGCAACAGCAGACAGCCTATGCGGATGAATTGGATGGAATAGGTCAAGAGTTTCTTAAAGAAAGCATAATTGCGGATCATTTTTTCTTTAACCAAGAAAAAGATAATTTAGTTGATTGTGTTTCTCTTGGCATGTGTGTCAATCTAGTTTTAGAAAGTAGCAAATTATGTCCAAAAATGAATAAATACATGGGGCAATACTTATACAACACGCGAGATCCTAACAATTACTTTTTAAATTTTCTTGCTTTAAATTCAAATGGACTTCGTCAAAAGTTAAATGAACAAATTAATAAATGGTCGCTGACTAATTTAAATGGAGCTTTTGCTACACAGCCTTTTGGGGATTTCATTAATTCCTTTCATGGCTTTTTAAGTACAGCTCGAACGGAAGAATTAAAATTTACATTGTTGACGAATATCAGCAAAGCCTTTTTAAATATCACAGGGCTATCTGCCCCGAATGCTTTAGCTGCTCATCCATTCCAGCCTTTAATGATTTCAATGTTTAGTTTGTCTGAAATCAAGTCTGAGCGAATTACTTTTACGAACAAAAGCGATTTCAACACGAAAATGCGAAATTATTATAGATCACATCAAAATATTGTGGGTAAAGATAATGGTCTAGGCAATGTCATAAAAAATAGTGATTGGAACTATCTATATGACAAATACAAACATCTAAAATATATAGATGTGCCACGTTTAGAAGTAAATCCTGAGTTTGAGAGAAATTTACCAAAAAACTTTAGAGAAGCTGTAAAAAAGCATGCTGAGTTATTAAAAAAACAAAGTACGATGAATGTCAGTGTTATTGCTGAAGATGTTATAGAGCCAAGCCCGAGCTCAGATTATTATAAATTCTTTATGATTAAAGTCGCCATTGTTGGCTTACAAGGCTGGGCAATTTGTACTGTTTTTAGTCAAAGTTTTGACAATAAATATGAAAAAGTTGGTCGTAGAAGTGCTGCTGTGATTGGTCTAACCATGTCGACTGTAGAAGCAGTGGGCGCACTGTTGAATTCAAGTGATAAAATCACGTCAAAATCTCGGCTGTTAAAGTCAATGAATAGTTTTATTCTTGAATTAACGACATCAAATAAAAACAGTGTAAAAGGGTTGGTATGGCGAGGTTTTGGATTATTTGCAGGATTAATTTTTGGTGGATTTGACGTATATAATGGATATATGGCTGCCAGTAATGGTGAGAAATCATTTGGAATTGTGTTGGGTTTAAGCGGAGTTTTCGTTATCGGTGGTTCTATAGCCATTTTCTTACTGAATCCATTAGGATGGATAGCAATTGCTGTAGGGATTATTCTTTCTTTAATTGCCTATTTTGTAAAAGAGAACAATATCCAAATATGGATTCAACGATGCCTACTATCGACCAATACTGAAAAGAAAAGATTTAGCGATATCTTCGAGCAAACAGATCAGTTAAAGACGATTGTACCCCCTGCAAACAAATAATTTATAATGGCTCTCTTATGAAAAGTAAAATTAAAAAACATGTGTTTGGTTATGATGTATTTAAAAAAAACATACCTTTTTCCAAATTAGATGAAGGTGATGTACTTTTAAATCCTCATGATGAGTTTAAACGTAATCATAACTGGTCTTTTCTAAGAATGAATGATGATTATATAGAACTTATAGATCAGTCATATGCAAGACTTGGAAAAGGCTTAAGCCCATTTATATTTGTAATTCCACTTATGTTAATTGCATTATATTTTTTATACTTATATTTTACTCTTGGTGGTGATAGTAATGATTCAATATTTATAACTTTCTTGATTGTAACTTCTGTTGTTTTTATAATATGGTTTTGCTTTTTTGTTTTTTTTCGTCCTTTTTATAAATATGATTATAAGAAACCATTATGTAAACCGATCTTGTTTAACCGAAAAACTGGTAAGGTATTTTTTTATTTAACTGATGCTGAATATATCGAGCGAGATTGGAAGGATGTTGTTTATGTGATGGGGAATAGCTTTGGTCTTTCAGGTGCACCTTTAAGAGAGCTTAGAGCGCATATCGTTGAAGAAGGTATTTTAAAACATACTTTTGTTATTGGCTTCCCAATGATGGGTATATTCCGTACCCAAGGTTTATGGTCATTTATATGCCATTTTATGCATAAAGGACCAGCAGAATTGTATCCAAAGCCTAACCCAATGTATGGAACAATAGACCCGTTTACGCAGTTAACGTTTTGTCAACAGGTCATTGGAGCAAAAGAAAGTTATCGAGATACATGGAAGTCATTTCGAATCATTTATCATGATAACTGGGTTCCTGCTTTATTTTCTTTTCCTTTTGATCTTGGTAATTTTATTGCAAGACGAATATTGCTTAATATAAAGCCTCTACCTGTCTGGCATAAAGAGGTTATCCTTAAAAATAAAATGGAAAAAGAACGACCAGAGGAAATTAGTTTTAAAGACAACTTTGAATTTAGTATGTTTGAGATGAAAGATAAATGATAAAGCGTATCAGCGCTTTGATCTTTAATGATTAAAATGAAAATTATATTTTTTTATGAGCTTAATATTTGGAAGCATCAGTAAACATGGTTACATGATGAAAAGTAAAATTAAAAAACATGTGTTTGGTTATGATGTATTTAAAGAAAATATACCTTTTTCTAAATTAGATGAAGGTGATGTACTTTTATCTCCCTATGATGAATTTAAACGTAATCATAACTGGTCTTTTCTAAGCATGAATGATGATTATATTGAACTTATAGATCAATCTTATGCGAGGTTAGGAAAAGGAATAAGTCTTTTAGTTTTTATATCACCTTTAATATTT